>CAUYZR010000007.1:0-34258 GCA_963577905.1 Candidatus Thalassarchaeaceae archaeon | reverse complement strand
GTAAGGTAACAAATTACTACATAAAAGTAATCCTTAAATGCAAAAAATGGAAACAGAGAGTTTATAATGGGCACTTTTTGCGATTACATGAACCCCGTTAGCGTGCTGGACTATAGATATGGCACCGAAGAAATGCGCAATATTTTCAGGGCTGATTCATATTTGGGATTCTTATTGGATGTTGAAGCAACACTGTCTGAAGTTCAGGAAACGAAGGGTATTATCCCTAAGAATACTTCAAAAGATATACGTAATGCAACGTCTTTAGTTAAACGTGAAAGAGTAGAAGAAATTGAATCCGAGATTAATCACGATATAATGGCGGTTGTAAAAGCTCTTGAAGAAAAATCAGGAGATTCTGGAAAATGGATTCACTTTGGGGCTACGAGCTATGATATTGTAGATACAGCTAGGTCCATACAACATAAAAATGCTCTGGCCCTAATCGAAAAAGCAATTGATGATTTAATAATTCCATTTAGTAAACTAGCCAAAAAACACAAAAAAACAGTAATGCTGGGTAGAACCCATGGTCAATGGGCAACACCAATTACATTTGGCCTAAAAATAGCTGTTTTTCTTTCTGAATTAAATAGACATAAAGAACGTCTAAACGAGATTAAACCTAGAATTGTAACTGGGAAATTTTTGGGAGCTGTCGGTTCCGGAGCTGCCATGGCCCCACATACTTTGAAAGTACAAACCGAAGTCTGTAATAGATTGGGCCTAAACGAACCTCTAGCCACCACTCAAATACTTGGTAGAGATCGAATAGCTGAACTTATTGCTTGGGGATCCAATCTAGCCACAAGTTTAGAAAAATTTACTTTGGAAGTTAGAAATCTTCAAAGAAGTGACATCGGAGAGGTTGCTGAAGCCTTTAACAAGGAAAAACAAGTTGGATCTTCTACTATGGCCCAAAAGAAGAATCCTATTACCTCTGAAAATATTGGAGGTCTAGCCAGAGTCATAAGATCCATGATTTTCACCTCCTATGAGAATAATTTACAATGGCATGAAAGAGACCTAGCTAATTCAAGTAGTGAGAGAATAATACTTCCTCAATTTTACATCCTGCTTGAATATATACTGATTAAAACCGAAAATGTCTTTTCAAATCTATTTGTAAATGTAGAACGAATGAAAGGGAATCTTGATGCAGCTGGAGGATTGCCTATGGCTGAGGCATTTGTTATCTCACTCGGCAAAACTGATTTGGGAAGACAGGCCGCACACGAATTAATAAGACAAATTACCATGGACGCCGAAGAAGCAGGTGAAAAATTTTCGGAGGCTGTATCCGAAAATGCGATTGTAAGAGAGAAAATCGGGGAAAAGATAATCGCTAAGTGCCTAGAACCTAAAAATTACGTTGGACATTCATCCGAGATCGTAGACCGGGTCTTAAACTCCGTGCAATGAATTGCTATGCAATAGTAAATAATGGAAACCAAGGCCTGAAGGGGTTTGGAGACCAGATTATACTTTCCTTATCAAAGCAAAAGATATTTGCGAAATATAGGGTCTTTGGAAGGATTATAGCACTAGAAAGTGAACAAGAGTTAAGTGATGAGGTTCTAAATAGCAAACATCTATATCCTTGCATATTTACTGGTTCCAAAGAAAATGATATCTATAAAAGTATCAAGATGTTAGTCGAGCATGCTACTCCCACAAAGAATTTTGCAATAAGGGTTGATCGAAGAGGTAATCATGATTATGATTCTACAGAACTAGCTCGCAATGTAGCTGGAGCCGTTTTTGACAAATGGCCCAATATCGGTGTAGACCTTAATTCTCCTGAATTAGAGATATGTATTCAAATTATTAATAATAAGTGCATAATATACCTGAAGTATTCATGAAAATAACGGTAATCGGACCTGGGGCAATTGGTACTTTGTTAGCAGCATTGCTCTCAAATACGAATGTTAAAGTGTCATTGCTTGTTAAACCTAAACACAAAGAACTACTCAGTGATGGAAATATAGTACTTGACAATTTCAAGGGAAGGCGCCTTGAAAAGAAAATCAGTATAATCACGAAATTAGATAATCCAGACTGGATCATCCTAGCTGTCAAAAGTTATGATGTAGATAATCTGATTGAACTTCTGAGAAACAGTAGTGCCCCTATACTTTGTTGTCAGAATGGAATCAAGACCTACTTGCAATTAACTGAAGAAATTGGAAAAGATAGAATTGCTTACATGGTAACTGGAATTGGAAGTTCGAAGATCGAAACCGGAGAAGCAGAATTCAGAGGTTCGGGCTTCACATTTATTGGTGAAGCGGCAGGCGCAGTTAGTCCTAGACTTATGGATCTTTCAGAATTAATAACAAAGTCCGGAATTACGTGCAAAGTTGTCGATAATGTCTTCAGTTATGTCTGGCTCAAGACAATTATTAACAGTTCAATAAATCCTGTTGCAGCTTACGCTAAAGTAATCAATGGAGATCTCAAAAGGCCAGAACTGAATAAGATAGTGTACCGGATATGTATGGAATCAACAAAGATATCAACAGAAATAGGAATCAACCTACCTCTTGAACCATGGTCTGAAATTGAAAAAATTATTAGAAACACAGCAGAAAACAAATGTAGCATGTTACAAGACTTAGAAAATGGAAGACTGACCGAAATTGATGCAATTAACGGTGAAATAGCCCGAATTGCTGACAGTAACGGATTGAATGCAATTTACAATAAAGAGTTCATAAAGAAAATCAAATCCGTATCTAATTGATTCCAAGAGCTTTATTTGTTTTTTGAATTGATTTCATGTTGTCCGATTCAAGATTAAACATTGCTCGGATTGCATCAATATTCTCAGGAACCACGTCTGACTCCTGATGAATTGCCTGATAGTAGTACAACTTATCATCCAAAGCATGCACACCATCACACCACACCGCTATTTGGTTCAAATCTCCTCTTCTATATGCTAAATCTCTTGCTAATTCCATTATTTCAGCGGTTCCCGGAAGATTACGAATCTTAGTTTCACCATTCTTCAGAAAACCATCCACTAAATTAACCCTAGGCGTTGCCTCCCAGATTGACAAAATATCTTTGACATTAGGGTTCTTTTTAAGTTTAGCAATTATACAATGAACGTGCATAATCGTAGTAGGAACCTTGACAGCCATAGTTTGAATATTCAAATCCGATATCACCGTCTGGACATCTGGTCCATGATGGCTAGGAACAGTCAATACCGGTTCAATAGAATTAAGTGGTCCTCGATTACTATCTTTGGGATCTCCGCTACGCCTTACCATTACTGCCTGAACGTTATCAATCCCATAATTCTGGGATATGGGATGCAGGGTTCGTGCTAAGCCAGTAGTATTGCAAGAAACAACTCTGACAAAATCTTCCCCTATTGACTCATGATAATTTGTTAAGGCATTGAAACTGACGCCTATCGGGGCATGTTTCTCACCCCCCTGCCAAATAGCCTTTGTATTACCATTCCGGTACATTTCCATATTATTTACACCCTGCTTACCAGGAGTACAATCTATTATGACATCTGACATTGAAACCAGATCCTCAGTAACTCCGGAGACCATAATGCCCTGTTTTTCGAAGAATGGTATCTTTTCAGAAGTAGAAGCAAATACCGCATAATCTGAAGATAATGCACCTTGGACTTCATATGTTGGTTTTGTCTTTACGATTCCTACTACCATCATATCATCTTGTAGGGTAACTGCCTCCGCAACACGCTTACCAATGGTTCCGAATCCATTGATACCTACCTTTATCATATTTGTTGATTCAAGGGCACTCTATAACTAATTTCCTTTCTCATCCACCATTTTTCTAAGACGCTCAATAGATACGGATATTTTCTTTTCTTCAGGAGGGGGATCTGATGAAGGTTCTTGCGCATCCGGTTCACTTTCGCCTATGTCCTCTACATCTGGTGAGAACGCCTCAATTGGCTCAATATCTGAAGATACCTCTTCAATATCACTAGAATCTTCATCCTCGTCTGTGATATTCTTAGAAATTGCATAATCTCCATCACCTCCTTCTCCTGAGGCGATATTGCCACTCTCAATATCAGAGGCCAATTGTTTTCGTTTTTCACCCGATTCCTCCTCTGTAATTGAGTCTATCAACTCTTCGGGAAGTAATTCCTCCTCCGATTCTTCCTCCATATCTATAACTTCATCTAAATCTAATTCAACTTCTTCATTGTATAAAAATTCTGGCATTTCTGGAACAACTGCGCCAGGTGTAGCAATAGCCTCATAGAATTCGAAGGCGTTTCTTTCAACTTCAGAAACAAAGGTTTCCAGATTATCTTCTTCAATTCTTGAATAGATTGTTGCCATGCGATCTGCTATAAATGCAAAGTAATTTGGAGAAACTTCGAATGCCTTTTCAGTCCAGGTGAATGGAATCCAAGCCATTACTTGTCCATTTTTGCGATCAACTGTAATCTTCAGTTGAGGGCCAGGGTAGATAATGCCTCCACATGGCACATCATAATTATTCATATACGCTAAGACTTTGTAAACATCTTCTTGCCGAGGAGTTTGCTGTAATTCGTATTTTGCTTCGAAATAGAAATTGACTCCTCTATAATTCATAAATATCTCAGGTCTTCCTGAACCTTGAATTGGGTTTGCTGAAGCCTCGGTATCCCCGAATAAGGAACCCATTATTGAATCACTCCATCCTTGCCTTACTTGTTCAGGGGAATCATATTTCAAAACTATATCTTTGTTCTTTGAACGGAATTCTCTCAATGATTTAGCATGAGAACGCAATTTTAGACCAGATGCCATTTCACACAGAATCCAAAGAGTATAGATGTCTGTCATTTTCTGAGTTTGCACGAGGACTGTTTCCTCATAGTATGATTGATATTCATCCATGAATTCACGCCATAATGGAGGAAGATCACGGTAGGCTCTATTTTTGTTCCAAGTCTTAGCATTGATTATAGCTTCACGATTTATCAGCCGGTCTTCCTTGCGTGTTCCCTTGGCTACAGGTATTAACTCCGCCAGTTTTCCATCACCTAATACCTGTTTATGGAATTTGCAAGCTAAATCAAGTTTATCCAACATCTTCATGGTCTCATCATCCATGGGCTGGTATTCTTTACCATAAATAGCAGACCATGCCTTTTTCTCACGTTCTCTGCGGTCCATCTCATCCCTAAAAAATATTGCTTCAATGAAAATTTCCATATGGAATTTTACCAGCAAAATATTAGTGGGAGTACTCCATTTCCTTTTGCGAATATCAGTAACGTGTGCAGTGGCATACTCTGTACCCTTTTGTGCACGAGCTAAGGCCGTTTTTTGCCATCTTACAGCCCCTCTAATCTGAGCCTTCATAGTCTTGCGTATTACTTCAACCTTGTAAGTATAGGCACCTTTACGAATATCTGCAGTTGTTTTTAATAATCTTCCTGAAAAATCTAATAATTGCTCGATGTTTAGCATTATCTTTTCCTCCTCAATAGAAGATGTGGCACCAGGATACATCTCATCAGGTTCTTCAGCTCCCGAACCTTTTACAAGATCGGGGATATGTTCATCACGAAGAAACTTAAATTGTTCATAATCTAGCATTTTAGGGGCAATTACTACTTCCAATTTATTTGATAACGAATTACCATCCTTACTATGCAAGCAGATTGTATTCGCACCTATGTAATCCGGGACTGTGAATTGTAAGGAATGTGTGGTATTGGATTTAACAAGAGGTAAATCATCAACCTTGGCAGCCCCCAATCTTACATGAACGCCATCAAGTTGCTTGAACGCATTCACATTAATCATGACGCTCTCACCTTCAACAAGATTCTCAGTGTGCCCGTCTGGTAAATTAAGCTCTATTGTTGCATCTGGTAAACTCATATCAACCGAATACGCTTAAACCCGGTGAATCGACCATTTTCTCTAGGGTTGTAGTAATACCATGATTTGCGCCAAATATTTCCTGAGATTTAAGCATCAGGCATTTCAGTTCATTTCTCTCGAGGCCCTCAAGGGCAGGCATGATATTGGATTTGATTACGTCATGTAAAGCTCGGTCTAGCTCGTACTGACCTCTAGAATTGAAAACCGTGAGCATGGAATCAATAATGACGGCGGGTCCAACCTTTCTATAGGTACGAACTCCCCGTGCAATTTCATCATCTCGAGATGCTGGCAATTCCTCTTCCTCTAGGAAATTCATAAGCTTGTTGAAGGCCTCGAACATAGTGCTATCATCATCGTAAAAGTCAAACTTATTCTGAGCGTACCAGTCCTCATCAGTCTCGGGTCTTTCCGGAGCTATGCCCAGCTTGGTCAATTTACTAAATACGAAAATAGGCATGCGTTTGTATTCATCATCCTTCTGAGGAAGGCCAATCTCAACAAATGCAAACCTTCTCATCAATGCATGACCTACATTGAACAGGGTATTCTTATCTTGTGTGTTCATAGTCCCAATTATTCTAAACTCAGGTGGCATCATGAAGGGGGCACCAGCCGTTTCCTTAGCCGTCAGCAAGGCTTGCTTATCCCGATATTCAAATACCGTGAATAATTTACCAAATGCCTCATCGATATTAGCTCGATTGAACTCATCAATAACCAGATAGTGAGGTCTACCATCTTCCTGCATCGATTTTTCACAAAGTTTTGCTGCATCGGACACATAACCCTCCTTGAAGTAATACCCTCCAGAATCATCAGGAGAGATACCACCAATAACTTCAAAGTTAGACCATTCAGCATTGGCAGTTACAATTGTATAATTAGGAATAGAACTTCCGTCTTTACCTTCGTTGACCCCACAGATTTGAGTTAAAAGAAGATTAGCAAGGGCAGTCTTACCTGTACCTGGATCACCGTACAACATTATGTTCCGACCTGACTTTAGATGTGTGACTGTTTGATTAATTGTGTCTTTAGTAGTCGAATAATACTTAGATAACTCCTCGTAATCCACAGCATATTCGACTTTCATCGCTTTACGTACTACTGCTGTTTCTGCCAAATCTTCTTTGAGTTCTTTCTCAATCTCACTAAAATCTACACCATAATTTTCATCCTCAGTGGGTTTGATATCAATCGTGGCCTCAGGAAATTCAGATAGTAAGCGATCCATTGCATCCTCAAGACTAATCTCCCCAGAAGACATCGCTTTTGTTTCTTCCTCACTATTTTCATCATTTTCTGTCTGGAATGAAGAATCAAAAGGATCAGTAGGTGGACTGGATAATTGCATCTCCAGCATCTTATCCCTAAATCTCTCAGAACCATATTTCATTCCATACCAAACTGCACCAGCAGCCACAGCCAGAGGAAGAGCGAACATAACCCATTCAACAGTGGTATCTGGTGATGAGATTGATTTACCGGACAACAAAGCAGGGGCGATCATTGTAGCAAAAAGAGTGCCAATACCTGCCACAAATAAACCAAAGTAGGCTAACCCCTCCATACTCTGTTCGGATTTCCTTTTACGATAAAACAGAAAAATTCCAATAAATGCGATAGATACCGAAAGAACAGTAAGTACAATATCTCCCTGCTCAAAATACAAGTTACCAAAATTCCGAACCAGATTCCAGACCAGAACTATAAACTGTAAAGAAAGACCCATAACTATCATGAAGAAATATTTTGCTTCTTCCATGTCCTTGAGCCTTATAGTCTGTAGAAGATATCCTGCAATTCCTAACAATAAAAAGAACAAACCGGCCAGCAAAATCAGCATCTCAATAGCTTGTAAATCAACATAAACCTTTGTTACATCACCACCAACCACCAGACAAGCCTGTTCCACATCGGCATCAAAGTCACTTACCAGATCACTACAAGATTTCCAAGGACCTCTAACCCAATTGTGATGCAAAGCGGCAAAAACAAGTGAACCTGCACCTATGAATGAATAGACTGTACTAAGAGGAGCATCACTAATATCTTTTCCAGTAACTGAATACAGAAATACAATGTATGAGACCACAATTATTGCCAGACCAGACGTGGCTCCCAAAGTAGTCTCGATTGGGTTCAAAGGATTCTCATTTAGACCCATGTAAAGATAAATTATAGTCATAACTATAATCGGGAAGAGCATCGGGGCCATGATGTTACTATCACTAATTCTCCGACCTTGTACCAGAATACAAAGGCCCAATATTACAGTTAGACCCAATATTGTCTGGTACTTATGAGACTCTATACTAAATCCCGCAGTGTCCCAACTTGATTCCAGAATCAGAGGGCAACCATTTGTATTTCCTTCAACAGACCCCCATGAAGGACACTGAAATGGTTCATTGTAACCAATATAGGCATCCAGATTCTCCTCAGTGGGCTTACCATCATCAAAAACGTAGTCTGGCCTTGGAACTTCACCAGTAGTATAATACAAAATAAGACCCAATAATGCAACTGCCAAAAGAAACTGAAGAGCTGGCAAGTAAAAACTTGGCCGAGATGATGCCAATAATGGTGGTGACGAAGTACTGCTTACCTTTCCCGAATCCTCAGCCACGGGTGTTTCAACTTTAGAGGCGCCCACATCCTTAGCACCTGCTAAGTTGACTCCACAAATATTACAGAAGGGTGCATTGTCTTCAACCTCTACGGCACAGACTGGGCACTTTTTCATTATCAGTCATCAGAGAGTAGCAGTTAAAAGCTTTGGATTGTGGCAAACATTCTTAACAACCTTTTCACTACCAAAATAATGAGTACTGAACCTATGACGCTAAGGGATTTAAGAGTACAGACTTTCAAGGAAAGAAAGGAGGGGAGATTGACAAAATTGCCAGCCGTTTTCTATAAAAGATTAAATATCCTAGAAATACAAATACGAGATATCATAGATGAATCTAAAGACAATGTTCAAAGATTGGAAAAAGCCAACGCAGATGTCCGTAAGTTTTCCGACATGAAGCTTGAATTACACAAAAATCGCGAACGAAAATTAACAGATCTGGCACGTGAAAAGGTAAATGGACAGAATCCAAAGATGGAAAATGTACATCAAAATGAGAATGAATATCTGGTTTCTTTATGTACCGTTATAGAAAAGCATCGTGAAAAAACTCTCCTAAATAAGATGGAAATTATTGTTGAAACACCAGTACTGAAAGAAAAGACGATTGAACCTGAAGAAAAGACTACCAAAAAGATAGAACCTCAAAATGATGAATATATAGAAATAAAAGTACTCGAGGATCTTCCAACTTTTACTGGAATGGATGCGAAGAATTACAGTCTTAAGAACAATGATATAGTAAGTATTCCAATATACAATGCCCGAATACTTAGTGACGCTGGAAAAGTCAGATTAGTTAAAGAGGTGGAGGCCTGAACTACAAGACTCACCGTAATGGTATACTGATAATTGAGAGAAAATTAGCCGCACAGATTCACAACAAGGGCCACACCGGAATACCTCAGGAAAAAGGAAACCTGTTTCTTGCACCCGAAGAAGCACTGTACTGTAACAAAAGAGGAGATATTCAATTAAAATCCAAGGAGATTGAAAAATTCTCAGAAAAAAAACTGAGCTATGCAGTCTACAAAGATTTGAAAGAGAGGGGGCTCGTGGTCAAGATCGAAGATTATGGACTGCGGCTTTATGATCGGCAAATCCCCGTTAAGGGGCCTGCTTCTGCCATAATTCTGATTAAGAAATTTGAGAACATAATAGATTTCACGGACATCATTGAGGAACTTGGAAAAGATCTTGAGAGAAGGGTCCAGATCTCAATAATAGACTCGGAGAATAGCGCAGTATACTACGTTGCTAAATTCGTATCCTGGCCTCAGACAAAATTAAAGGATAACGCCCAATCAAGCGTAGATGATGTAAATATGAAGGAATTGATTGATAAGGGATACCAAATTAATTCAGGATTAAAATTTGGAACGCATTATAGAGTCTACAACTATGAATCCAAACATGCACCTTGGTTAATACAAAAAATTGATGATAGTATGGCCTGGCTGGATGTTACTAGAATGGTCAGGGTCGGTCATGGCGTGAATAAAACGATTGTACTAGCTTACAAGGGGTACTGGATAAGTTTCGACTGGATAAAACCGTGATAATAGGTCTCTACATAGATGATTTTTCACTATTAAACAGGATAACCAGTAAAATCAAAAGCAAGGAAATAATATTAAGGCATATCAAAGAAATACCTCCAAATGACAAAAATATCTCGGTAATTATTTCCAAAGATAGGCTCCATGACTGCAATTTGCCACAAATACAGCCCAGGAATCTAGAAATATTGGAACTAAGAATAAGGTGTGCGTTCTATGATTGCCACGAATTGATAGCAGGTATAGATCCCGGAGGAACAAATGGACTGGCAGTTGTAGGGAGCAACAGAATACTATACCAAAATGAATTTGAAAATATTGATAATTTAGTCCAAATCATTAAGACAATAGACGAGGAGATAGGATTGAATTTAATAAAAATAGGAACTGGATCACCACCAGAAAGAAACCAAATAATAAATTCTCTTCAGAGATTCTCAAACTTAATAAAACTGGTAAGTGAAAACCATAGTGGTAGTGGAAGTCATACCGCTGCGGCTACTATGATTGCTCTTAGAAAAGAAGTCTTGGAAAATCCGAAGGATTATGAACCCAAAGATGGAGAAATTGGATGGGTTCAACAAGAATCACGAAGATTGTCAAAGGGTTTGGTTACAATAGATAAGCAGTTAGCTAATCAGATACTTGTCGGAAAACTGACAATGTCTGATGCAATCCAAACCTACACCTGCAAAATCAAAATGTAAGTTTGAAATACCCAATTCTGTCTAATCCAATTATCGTATATGACCGCTTTACTTTCCATAGATAAATTACAACATGGCTTTGGCAGAGGTGACACTCGAGTAGATGTCCTAAAGGGAATCGACCTCACCATTGAAACCGGAGAATTGGTTGCACTTATGGGGCCTTCAGGATGTGGTAAGTCAACATTACTCAATATCATAGGAGGTCTTCTGAAGGCAGAAAATGGAAAAATAGAACTCACAGGAGCCGTCAACCTTGAAACTGGAACTGCGGACTATTTCAAATATGGGACAAAACATCCACGAAGAGTTGTAGATGTCAGACGGAGTGGAGTTGGTTGGATTTTTCAGGATTACCATTTACTTGACCAGTTAACAGCTTTCGATAATGTTGTTATGTCTTTAGAATTAGCAGGTGTTGATACCTCCAAAGCTGAGGAACGTGCAAGAAAAGCCCTCATAAAAGTAGATTTAGCGAATCGTATGGATTTCATACCTGAACAACTGTCAGGAGGTCAGCAGCAACGCGTTGCGATAGCAAGAGCGATTGCAGGATCTCGCCCCCTACTTCTAGCAGACGAACCTACGGGAAACCTAGATGTGAAGACTGGCGAAGAGATCATAGAACTCTTCAGAAAACTTTGTAGTGACAGGGAGAACCCAATTTCAATTTTGATGGTAACCCATGACCCTCATCTTGCCTCCAAAGCTGACAGAATGCTGCTACTCAAAGATGGTTTGACGGCGGCATCGGATATACGCTCGGCTTGGGGAATAGTGGAGAAAGAAGAATGATTCGCGCCTTTGAACTTATTTTTTCGTTTCTTGGGATGTTATTCGGCGGAAAAACAAATTCGGAAAAATCAACCATACCTTGGAAAACAAGATTTTTGTCCGCACCTGATAATCTTTGGATGGCAGCAAAAAGTGCCTGGGTTAGTCGTGAGAGAGGTTTGGCCGTGTTTGCAGGGGTATTCCTAGCATCCTTAGTAATCACAACCGTTCTCGCATATGGAGTAGGACTTTCTCAACTAGCACTGCAGGATTCATTACAAACCGATGTGTTTGACGCAAAAATTGATTTTAAAAGGGATCCGGGCAACAATGTTACGGGTAGGACAAATAATTCGGTAGTTTGGGAATCAGTCTGCGATGAATTAACCTCAATGGATGAATTTTCAGATTGCGGCTTGATATTCGGACGACAAGGCATTCGTGTCGAAGGATTCTTTGATGAGACCTTCCTTGTACCACAACCTCTGAATGTAATCTCCATAGAGGGGCCAACGGGTGATTGGGGCAATGTCAGTTTCGATTACCCAGAGGCCCTAGAATCAGGCCCTCCAATCAATGGGGACAGAACCTTGCGATTCTATGGAGATGGCATCTGGGATGGTGAACTAGGGGAGAGACATGCCAAACAAGTGATTTATGGTTCGTGGCCAATTGATGGAAAGGCGGCAGCTGATAATCGTTCTATTGTCTTGCCCTCCCAAATCGCTAGCAAGGCAGGGGTTGGTGTCAATGAGACAATATCGTATCTAAATTTCACATATGTCACCGATTTCGTTAGTTTCGAAGCTATTAGTGGAGGTTTAGAGGATTGTCAGGGTGAAGAAGTCATAGAGCAAAGCGGTTATCTTTTCTGTAGAGTAAACATGACCGTACGTAATCTGACGATTGCTGCAATATATGAGGAGACCGGTCCCGGAAATCCAACGTTACTCTTCAATCCTGTAATGGTCACAGAATCTGTTCTTACTAATGAACAACGCGTAATCCTGATGGATTATGATCACGGTTATCTGGGTATCGCCTTAGATAGATCACTTCTACCAACATCTTCTACTGCAGATGCGGAAGACTGGCTTGAAAATCTACAAGAAAAAGTCAAGGATAAAACATACGCAAATGGAGAGATTGAAATTGAATACGTTGATCTTATTTCAGGTACGATTGGATTCCTGAATATATTTTTAGGTCTGGTGCAAGTATTTGACTACATACTAATGATTCCTATAGTGGTTTTATCATTCTCGGTACTAATATACGGTTTAGCGTTGTCTTTAGAACAAAGAAAAAGAGAGATAGCGATTCATCGCGTTCTTGGTGGAACAGAAGCAAATTTGAGAGGGATGGTACTTCTTGAGGTATTCGTTATCAGTACTGTAGGTTGGTTTGCAGGCTATACACTTTCACTACTATCTGTACCACTAATACTTGATGCTGTTGGTTTCATGTCTTTTAGAGAAGGAGAATTCGATGTTAATGCAACATTGAGTTTCGGGTCAACAATCCTGGTAATCATACTTACCATTGGGGTCGCTATGTTATTTGGAAGAAGCCGCACGAAGGAATTTTTGAGCATAGAAATTGATGAAGGTGTCCGTAAGGTCGTAACTGTCAAGAAACCAAGAACCTGGTTACATTTGACCGCTTTCTCAATTGGAATTCTGGCCGTTTTAGAAAGCTGGATTGAAACTAATGAAGGTTGGTGGATATATGGTGAGAATGGAATTGTGGGCAATTTCATATGGAACGGACTATTGTTCATTTTAGGCCCATTCTGTCTTTGGATTGGAGGCGCACTGATATTAGGCCGAATAGGAGCTGCTGGACCAAAAATCCTTACGATCCTCTTGGGGTGGACGCCAGCATTGTCTGATATCAAAAGGGGGCTAAGTGGATCGAGTTCTAGTGAAGCCGTCAATAGGCTGGCAGTCATCATGCTTCTAACACTATCAATCGTTACTCTTGCTGCAGTTCAGGGATACACCGGTACTGTAGTGGATGAGAGAACAGCCTCAGCTCAGACTGGAGCAGACCTTCAGGTGCAATTTGACGAACCCGTCACAGAAGAGCAGGCACGAACTGAAGTCATGTTAGCCATACAAAGGGTCGACAATCCCTCAATAAGTGGAATAGAATCAACAACCTCTGTAGGTAATATCTTCACTAACAAAAAGGGAGAGGGAGCAAGCCTACTGACTTGGATTGTATTTGATAATCATGAAGATACTTTGATTTGGGACTCACAAGCAGTCCCGAAAAATAATATTGGGGATTCGGCATCTAGGTGGGCAAACGAGGGTTTCACAACTGGAGAATCGGCTAGAAGGCTACTTGACTTACCTTCAGCAGACTCTGTAAGTGATCCAGAGGATTACGAAATGAACCTAGAATATAACGAGTATACTTTTACCTTCTCTTGGGAACTTAATACCACTATTATTGACACAACAACTACTGAAACTAAAGTAAGTTACATGGGTAATCACCAATGGGTACCTGGATTATCAACAGCAGAGGCTGAACAATCAATAGTCATAGGAGAAAAAACCTACAGGCTACTAGCTGGAGATAATGTAGTTGACAGTTATACTTCATCACGCTGGTTCTTTGAACTATGTGATCAGAGCGAGGAAGATTGCGGAGATGCTTTACGAACATTAAACGTTGAAGTAACAAACGGAAATGGGGTTGCCTCGACACAGGACTGGTCAACTACTCACAGGGAAGTAGAAAGAAATGGAGGGCTGATATTTGGTACACAGGGATTACTAAGCCTTCAATTTGTGGTTGCATCGCTTGCTTCCGTGGCCTCTGCATTTGTTTTCCTATCACTAGTTCTTACCAAACGCAAAAAAGAACTGGCCATCCTCCAAGCCATCGGAGCCAGTCCAAACCAAGTCATACGTCTTGTTCTATTCGAAATTCTAGCGATAATTATTGTTAGTATGGGTCTTGGAGTATTACTAGGACTTGGAATTGCATATTCGTTTAATGGTTTCTTTGGAATATTTGGATTCTTATTTCAACTGTTCCTTGGGGCCGGGACACCAATCAACAGGGAACTTGTATGGCCTTGGCTCCAGTTAGGGCTTGTAAACCTCTCAGTTCTGTTTGCTGTAGTACTTGCACTAATCTTTACAACACGAAGAGCATTGAAATCAGATCTTGCTGTAGTTCTCAAGGGAGAGTGATAAATGGCTAACAAACTAAATGAGATTCTATCAGCATCGGGGTTATACCACGTCTATGAATCAAAAGCAGAAGATGGCAATGTCGTCGCCCTAAGGGGATTACATGTCCGTGTTATGGAGGGTGAAGCTGTTGCGATTGTTGGTCCGTCCGGTTCTGGAAAATCAACACTCCTAAAATGTTTGGGTGGATTAATGAAACCCTCTGCAGGAGAAGTTAGGCTCAACCAAAGAATGATGGCAAGATTAACTGGAAATGAACTAGTTAAACTAAGGCAAGAGACAGTATCCTTTATTTTTCAAGACGCAAACTTGCTAAACCACCTTAACGCCTTAGATAATGTAGCTCAACCATTAAGGCACCAAGGTGTACTTCCATGGGAAGCTAGAAAAAAAGCACAAAAACTTTTGGACCAACTAGGTCTGGGAGAACGTTCTAATGGAATTCCAGAAGAATTATCGGGCGGTGAACAACAACGTGTATCTATCGCAAGAGCGTTGATAACCAAGCCTAAACTAATCCTGGCTGATGAACCAACCGGCGCTCTCGACCCCATCACAAGTAGAGAGATTCTAAATATTTTCAAAGACTTGCATAAAAACGAGGCTGTGGCTTTCTTAGTAGTGACACACAATCGCGAAGTAGCATCCTTTGCAGACAGATCCTTAGAATTGAGAGATGGAAGGTTTGTTGCACAACATGGTACAGATGTTGACATAGGGGATCTGAGCGTGAGCAGGGAAATAATCATAGATGAAACGGGTACAGTTACGCTTCCTCCTGATATTCTAGCAAAAATAGGAGGTGCTGGGAGATTCGAACTACCAAAACTCTCAAAGGACGTTATCAATCTTGAAAGAGTGGAATCAGATAAGATTATAATTGAAGAAAAAGGAGACCTGGTTTTATCTCCAAACTGTCCAGCATGCCGATATGATTATGAGACAGGTACACTTCAGATGTGCCCTGAATGTGGTGCCAATCGTCCAATGATCAAATCATAAGTTCGATACGATGGGTTTTTCGGTCAATAACTGGAATTTTGTTATCATAAATGGGATTTACAAAATCCTGGTAAGATTCTATGAATTTAGGAATCTCTAATCCCATAAATTGGTCAATTCCTACTTTAGATAGCAAATCGATACCAGAACGGGCTAGATTGCGGGCACCTATCAGATCCTGAATCTCATACTCCGCCATCCTTATCTTTAGAAGAGCTGCTCCAAGCTTGATCAAACCCTGAAGAAATCTATGTTCACTACTGTTTCTTACGGATGCAATCCATAATCCTTCCCAAGCTTCATGGGCCTCCCAATAGTAATGATAATTATACAGATCTATTCCAAACAAATATTCCTGATTGGTTTTCCATAATTCAGAATTCCATTTCTCATGTTCTTCATCTTCTCCACCGTAACTATGACCATCCAAACTGTTGGTAGGGTGAGGATGTAAACCTGGAACATAACGATAAGGTGGAAAATCCGGTGATGAGTACCTCGTTGCCCCAATATTTAATTCAGTTTCAGAAGAGGCTAGTGGATAATCTGGCATCAACCACTCAGCGTATCTTTTATCGCATCTGTAAAGGCGGTTACGTCCTGTTCATTATTGTAAAAATAAATGCTCGCACGGGCAGTACCATTTATGCCTCGTGAATTGAACCATGAATGAACGCAATGCATTCCACTTCGGATTGCAACATTGTATTTTTCATCCAAGTGCATAGCAACATCTGTTGGATCCCACCCTTCTAGATTGAAAGAACATATGCCTCCTCTCTGGGAAACATCCGGGCCGACGATTGATAAGCCATCTAGACCTTCCAGTTCTTTGGTCAACAGAACATTGAGTTTATTCTCATGTTTACTAATATTATCCCGGCCAACGCCCATTACGTATTCCGCTGCGGCTCCAGCTCCAATTGCTCCTGCATAATCCTGTAGACCTGCCTCAAAGCAAGATGGTGGTGGCAACAACTCATAACCTTCATACGAAGAACTAACGACCGTAGAACCTCCAACATATGTCGGAATCAATTCCTTTAATTCATCATACTTCCCATAAAGCAATCCCATACCACTGGGTCCACAGAATTTGTGAGCGCTAGCTGCAGCAAAATCAACATCCAGATCCACGACATTCAGCTCCTTATGAGGCGCTGACTGGGCTGTATCCATCATCACTTTGACACCTTTGTCGTGACAAATTTCAATAATATCCTTGGCCGGGTTGGTGTGGCCATCCAAATTTGAAGTATGAACAAAACTCACCAGCTTGGTATTGCTATCAATCATTTCCTTCAATGCCTCCAGATCAAAGAAGTAATTGTCTTTGGCAGGCACTACCTGATAGTTGATTCCCTTGTATTTTGCCAAATGATGCCACGGTACCACATTGGAATTATGCTCCTTATCGGATGTCAGGACCTTATCTCCTTTACCAAGACCAAGACCATTGGCGACAATGTTCATTCCTTCCGTAGCATTTTTGGTAAAAACTATTTCCGATGAACTCTCGGCCCCCATTAATCTGCGAAGACTGTCTCTGGCCAGCTCAAAACCCTCTGTAACCTGCCAACTTAATTTATGGACAGAACGGCCTCCACAGGCCGGATATTTCGTATAATATTCATTAATTGCATCAATCACCACTTGAGGTCTTAGAGTCATACAAGCGCTATCGAGATAGGTAGGCCCATCTTCTGTATTCAGAATTGGAAAATCCTTGCGATATTTTGAGGTGTCCATTGTTATTTGATGATGACATAATAAAGCCGATTTAAAGACATATGACTGAAAAGAAGATTTCTTAAAGAGGTCGTAATGAAACTGGCATGGGCTGCATGGAGAACTTTCCAAATAATCTGGCACCAACCTACGAATGCGCATCAGAATTAGCTAGTCTGGGGCCCGTAGCCGCGTTGCTGACACTGATTATTGGAATTCCCATAATAAAAATCATACTAAGATACTTAAAACGCGCATTCGAAAAATATGATTATATTGACCAAGGTCTTGAAAACTTCCTCTATAAGATTGTAAGCGTAGCTCTATGGATATTGGTTATCCTGACTGCGGCTAACGAAGTGGGTATCAATGTAATGGGAATCGTCGCGGCGCTCGGCATTGTTGGCCTGGCGGTCGCCTTCGCGTCGCAGGACACGATGGAGAACATTATCGCCGGCATCTTCCTCATTATCGACCGGCCGTTCCGTGAAGGGGATCGTATCCTGCTGCCCAAGAAAATCGGCGGCCTCTACAGCAGCTGGGGCGACGTGCAGGAAATCGGCCTGCGCACCACTACCGTCCGCTCGACCGACGGGGTGATGCTAACTATCCCCAATAAGTTGCTGACCAAGGACGCTGTCGCCAACTTCAGCCACCGCCGCGACATGCAATTGCGCGTGCGCATTCGGCTCGGCCTCACGCCGACATGGAGCAACGTTACGAAAGCCGAAGTAATCGTCAAGGATATCGCGAAAAATCACCCTGACATCTGCCAAGAAAAACCGAAGCCGCCGGAAGCGGTCCTGCGCGATTTCGGAGACCAGGACGTAATCATGGAAATCCGCTACTACGTTGAGAATGCCAAACGGATGCGACCCTCGAAATCGTTCTTCGTCACCGAAATCCTGCGTCGCTTCGGAGAAGAGAAGGTCACGCTGGCGTTCCCGGTGCGCATTAACATGAACAGCAACGTGGAACTAAGCGACTTCGGTTTCTGAAGACGGACCTCAACATAATAAAGGCCTCTATTCTACCAGACAGAGGAGAAAATATGTCATTTGAAGTACCCGATTTACCGTATAGCTATAGCGCTCTTGAACCATACATAGATGAAGAGACCATGCGCTTTCATCATGATAAGCATCATGCAGCCTATGTGAATATGCTGAACGGAGCTGTAGAAGCTGCAAAGAAGTTAGGAGGAAAATCGGTAGAGGAGCTCATTACCGACCTTGATTCTGTACCTGAAGCCCAAAGAGGGGCTGTGAGAAACCATGGTGGTGGACATTTCAACCATTCCATGTTCTGGGAGATTATGGGGCCTGCAAGTGGTGAGATGAGTTCGGAACTCAATACGGCTCTTCTGGAGACGTTTGGAAATCTAGATGATTTCAAGGCAGACTTTCACAAGGCGGGAATGACCCAATTTGGTTCTGGATGGGCATGGTTATGCTCCACTAAAGGAAAATTATCTGTATGCTCCACTGCAAATCAGGATAATCCACTAATGAAAAGCAAGTATGGTGGATGTGACGGTAAGACCCCCATTCTAGGATGTGATGTCTGGGAACACGCATACTACCTGAATTACCAGAACCTGAGAGGCGATTACATCACCGCATTCTTCAATGTCGTAAATTGGGCTGAAGTCTCAAGACGTTATTCTGAAACGCTCTGATTACCTAACTCAGCCACTAGGTTTCCAACCAACAGGGAGCTACCTCCTAGTATCAACCAGAATGTGAATTCAGTCATATCAAAAGTTATGGCCAAGAGAGTGGCCCACACAGGTTCCAGGGCGTAAAGAATCGCAGCCCGGACTGGATCAAGATATTTCTGGAAATAATTGACCAAACACAACGCGCCAAAGGTTCCAAAGACGGATGATAACAATAGAGGATAAATAAAATCCTTTTCAGTTATCAATCCAACTATATCAATTTTCCCTATATCCAAGAAAAGAAAAACGTCGAAGAGTAGAATACACATTAAAGCTGAAAGAGCAATCGAAGTGAAGGTGACACCAATGGGAGACACTCGTTTAGTAACAATATCTGTAGCTATGATATGACCTGCAACCATCAATGCACATAGAATGGTCAACCATTCTGCAATATCATAATGATGTTCGGGTGGACCTTGGATATATCCGGCCCCTAAAGTTGCAAGTAGCACACCAATAAGCAAGGCCCGGCTCTGCAATTTTCCAGTATGCCACGCCAGAATAAGGGCTGTGAAAAGTACATACAGACTTGTCAAGAAGGCAGAAACAGCAGGTGATATGCCCTCCAGACCAATCATTTGGAAAACAAACCCTCCAGTCATCAGGAAGGCCAGGATCATACCATCATGCCAAACCTGGAATCCCCTGATCTCTTTTCGGATAGACGGGAAAATCAGGAAAAACAGAAGAACAGCTATACCAAATCTCAGTGTAACGAACAACGTAGCTACAATGTTCGTCTGATTACCAGTGGTATATTGAGACGAGGCATCAAGCGCATTCTTGAGCCAGATAAAGGTCCAGCCCCATACTATTGTAACTAGAAAAAGAGCGATTGTGGCTTTTTGTTTCACACAACGCCCTGATCAACCATGGCGTTAGCAACTTTCAGAAAACCCGCAATATTAGCACCCATTACCAGATTACCCTTGTCTCCATACTTGGCTGCCGCATCAGAACATTGTTTGTGAATTCCAGTCATAATCTGATCCAGTTTATCATCAACCTGCTCACGGGTCCATTCCTCAAAGGCTGCATTCTGAGACATTTCCAACGCGGATACAGCAACTCCTCCAGCATTAGCTGCCTTTGCAGGACCAAACATAACCCCTGCCTTAAGAAGGATCTCCAAGGCTTCAGGTGAAGTAGGCATATTAGCCCCTTCACAAACTGCCTTGCAACCATTCTTGACCAAGCTCTTTGCACCCTCTACCTCAAGCTCATTCTGTGTGGCACAAGGTAAAGCTACATCACATTTCTCACCCCATGGTCTCTTGCCCTCATGGTATTTGGAACCGGAGAATTGAGATGCATATTCCTTGATACGACCCCTTCGATTGTTCTTGAGATCCATAATCCAGGCCAATTTCTCATCATCAATTCCATCTTTATCAAAAATATATCCGCTCGAATCTGACATGGTGACGACCTTGCCGCCATAACTGATAGCTTTTTCCACGCAAAACTGTGCAACGTTACCACTACCTGAGACTGTGCAAATCTTACCCTTGATCTTCTGTTTCTTGGAAGCAAGCATCTCTCTCAGGAAATAAACCTGACCGTAACCTGTTGCCTCGGGCCTGATTAGGGAACCGCCCCAACCATATCCCTTACCAGTCAAGACACCTTCCCACTTTCGGGTCAATCGCTTGTACTGACCGAAAAGGAAACCGATTTCCCTGCCACCGACACCTATGTCGCCAGCTGGAACATCAACATTAGCTCCTATGTGGCGGAATAATTCGGTCATGAATGATTGGCAGAAGCGCATAACCTCCATATCTGATTTTCCTTTAGGATTAAAGTCACTGCCACCTTTTCCACCACCGATAGGACGAGTGGTCAAAGCATTCTTGAAGATCTGTTCAAATCCCAGAAATTTAATTATTCCTAGATTTACACTAGGATGAAAACGCAGACCTCCCTTATAGGGCCCAATAGCACTGTTGAACTCAACCCGCATACCTCTGTTAACTTGAACACGGCCTTTGTCATCTACCCAAGGTACCCGGAAAGTGATTATCCTTTCGGGTTCAGTCAAGCGCTCTAGAATACGGGCATCCTTGTACTCATGATGTAATTCAAAAACGGGTTCAAGGGTCTCCAAAACCTCCCATACTGCTTGATGATATTCGGGTTGATCCGGATCCCTCTGCTTTACCAAATTGAATGCGTCCTTGACGTAGCTCATAACTAATTCAAGTCGATATGGAATAGGCTATAAAAATATCCTTTATGGATTAATGGGCCAGTGAACCCATTGGATCCCAAGGTGGAAGTTTAATTGGTTCCATACCATATAATTCTGCCATTTTCTTGGTAATATGTTTCTTGTGTACAACTACCTCGTACATAAATTCACCAAACCATGAATCTGACATAATATCAAATCCTTTCTCCCCGTGATCAGCGCCCCAACTGTTCTCCACTCTCCACTTTAATGGCTTATTATCCTTGAGATCCACACCTGTGAACAACATTGCATGCGTCATGACACTATCGCCATACTCCAGGCGTTCGGCCTTGTTCATATTGAATTCAGTGCCATAAAACCTATCAAATTCAAACAGGTCCATATCCATTACTCCAAATTCACGCGTAAAGAATTTACCGACGTCACAACCAAACCATACTGGATCATTAGCTTTGATTGATTTAATAGTGTACTTTCTTAAATCATCATTCTCTAAATTTAGATAACGAATAATGTTACCTCCATGTACATTGCCAAGATACTCAACGGTGTAAGTTTTGTTATAATCTGTGAAACTACGGGGATCGTTTATCAGACAAACGAAATCATCCAGTTCTATACCGACATGATTCTCATAGAATTTTTTGGGTGTAAGATCTGTAAATCTTTGGAATTTATCCTTCTTATCCCGTATAGACCAATCAAACTTAGGGGGGGGTGTCCCAAGACTAATACATAACATCTGGTAAACTGTAGATAGCATATCATCCTTCATATTCCTTAATTCAGTGGATGATTTTCCTTTTGTATGGGCCGTTCTTAGATCCTTGGCAAAGCCTCTAAGTTTCCGAGTAACCAACTTATTCATCTGAGATGAGTTACTGCTTTGATGACTCTCGGCCATGACCTTCTTGGGAACTGTACCATATTTCTTCAACAGATTGACGAACATATCCCACTGACCACCATCCTGAACCGGGGAGGAAAGGAGATGCATAATCAATCGACTATCACCTGCTTCACCTACTGTCTCAATGATATTCTCAAGAAAATAATTGGCCTTCTCTAATTTATCATAGAACATAAAATAATTTTGGGAGAATTCAAAATTCTTGAGCTTATACTTTCGTCCTAGATAGACCCTCAATAGATTAAGGCCAGCAAAACCCCAACACCGACCACTACGATTCTGGCTAGTGGCCTTCATTTCTCCCGAAACCTTGTTTGAGAAAGTGTGATCAATCTGCCTAAAAGCATCCCAGTTCATTGCAAGTTTTCTAACATCGGTCCTAGTAGCTGCATTCATGGCTAATTTAGCGTTTGAACTAGAATTGAAATCCTTTCGATATTTCTTGATATTTGTCAGAGTTACGGTCTTGCCCATGATTGATATTAGTGACCGATATAAATTAACTATTAATCTAGGCTGGTAAGCGTCTAAACATTACTCTTTCCAGATAGGAGGTATCTGGGCCAGGTAAAAACAGGCAAAATATCCACTGGGCAAAATCGGAGCATCCTTCAGGAATTATCTTCCACTGAACCATCTGCTTCCAGCAGTGCCGCTGTCCAATCATTTTGAAAGACGCCTTGTGAATCAAGCGTATTGCAGACGGTACGGAAATCATCGAATCGAGGGTAAAGGGATGTCAACTCATTGGCTTTCAGTGGGCATACTTTGCCCCAGTGCGGGCGCGCGTGGAACAATTGTGACATGCTTTGGGCCATGAAATTCGCGAACAGGAAAAAACCAGCACGCCGTGCCGGATTCGCATAGCTGATGAAACTCAGCGCGTACCAGTCCTGCTCCTCTCCGCTGGCCATCGATATCAAGGTGTCATCAGGAAGCACCCGTCGCACGCAGATGGGGTAGTGGTGGCAGTACTGGTCATGAAGTCCGGCCAGATCGTTTTGCATGCCTAGATCCTCAATTCGCCGCTGGCTATTTGCAGATAACGTTGAATTTTTCCCGACTGCAACCTTGATGACTTCGTAAGTAAATCTGAGCGCAGCCGCCAACTGGTCTCGGGGTACGAACAACTCAATCTCAATGTGGCGAAAGGCCTCATGCTTCATCACCAGCATGGACGAGGAGCGATCCGTAACCTTCCAATTGCGAATCAAGAATACCGAGACGAAGCGACGAAAGGCAAGCCGAAGCAAGCGACGACTTCGCAACACGCGTTTTATGAACAATATCTGCAGGTGCAGACCATAGTCCATCACCCCCAGCCAATAGAGCCGGTACAGCCTAGCGAGGCGAGAACGTGGCCGGTCAACCTCACGCCGGTGCTGGATGAAATAGGACCAACGCCAAGGGATGAGATAGAACTGCTGCAGTGGAAATGACGATTCGGCATCCAAGACGTCCGCCAACCGACGAGACTCGGTGAAGTGCTCCTGCACGTTGTACTGTGCACGGCAACGGAGCTTCACGGACAGGATGATTCCAAGTGAACCCAGTGAACAGCGAGCAGCCCGCAACTGTTCTCCAGCGCTAATTTCCTCGATAATCGCCTGACCAGTGGAATCGTCATAGCGAGCCAACTGCACCTCCTCGACATAGTGCGACATGCTATGGCGTCCCGAACCGTGAGTGCCGGTGGAGATTGCCCCGGCGATTGTCTGTTCCGTAATCAGACCATGCGAATGCAGGGTGGCGCCGTCGCGAGCGAGTTCTTTGAGGAGGCGCTTGATCTGGCATCCGGCCCCAACCGTGGCAACAAACTGATCGCCATCAGGCTGTAGTTGGACGTCATTCAACAGTCGCATGTCCAGAAGCACGTCATCGCCAAGAATCGCATCGCTCCAACTATGCAAACTGCCGACGGCGCGGATGCGCTGGCTTCGGTGTTTGTCGAGAATCTGCAGAACTTCCTGCTCATCAGCTGGGGTGTAGGCCGACGACGGCTTAAGCACCTGATTGGCGCCGAAGTTCTTGCGTTGCACGCTAAATGACCTCCTTCATTACTTACCTTATTCTCCGTTTGTGAAGATCTTGATAAAGTTTATAGGATTCCTCATAAAGAGCAATATATTTCTCAGGTACCTCTTCCGTCTTGGGTACATATTTATTGAAACCCATGGAATTCATTACATTCTTGTACCAATATTTCCCCCAATTACCATCTGTATCTCTGGCTCCTTTGGACCAGCTCAGCATTTCTCCAGAAAAGACGACACCAATCCTGTCACAGAATTTACCTAGTATCTCTTCGGGGTTCATCAGAACGTCCTTGGAATCTATAATCGGGGGTATCTCCCCAGTCATTTTTTTGACATATTCAAATATTTCCTTTTGCTGATGCAAACCTAGGAGATTACTGGTAATATCTGAATGGACCTTGTGATAGGATATGATCATATCCTTGGGATCCCTGATCAAGAAACAATTCGTGACAGATTCCATCCAATCCCGGTCTATTGAACCCAGAAGATGGTGGGTCATATGCTTCTGGTAATATATTGAACAGGAACCACTAGTATCATGAATCAAACCACGTGATACTTTTTCAGAATCCACTTCCCCAGCCTGCAGAACCTCATCACGGCCCGGATGCTGCAAGTCATTCTGGCTCAAATAGTAGGCATAGTATGGTTCGTCTATCACAAAAGTATCAGCCCGATTCTCCCAGGAACGCATCATAGCTGTAGAAATATTGCGAGGACCGGACCACATAGCAATCCTGATCAAGACAAACTCACTAGTTCGACCAAATCATTGTAATGTGATTGCAAGGTCTTGACGACGGAGCCACTCTGAAGTACCGACAATTCATGATCATCGACCTCATAAACTGGAACAACACCCCCAAAGGTTCCAGTAACAAAAGCCTCATCAGCATCATAAACCTCGGCCAATGTGAAATTTCTCTCGTAAAGAGGTATGGAATGGGCCTTACAGATATCAATGATGTTCTGTCTTGTCACGCCTTTCAGACAATATTCACCCGTTGAGGTCCAGACCACATTATCAGTAACCATGAAGAAATGCGTAGAATTGCATGTTGAAACATAGCCATGGGGGTCCAGCATCAGTCCCTCATCCCCACCCTTTCTCTTGGCATCTATACAAGCCTGGATACAATTGAACTTACTCAGACTATTGATTCGATGATCCTGAATATTGGTCGAACCCCGGATAATATCCACTGATACCAATTTTATTCCATTCAATTGTGTTTCCAGAGATGGGGCCTTGTACTCTGGGATTACAACAATGGTAGGTTCAGAAATCGTAAAACTGGGATCCTGATAAGGAGTTGATTTTACACCCCGCGAGACTATCAGACGGACGTGGACACCACTCTTCATCTTATTGGATTTTGCAGTATCATGCAAGATAGAGGTGATCTCCTCTAAGGTCTTCCCAATATCCATATCAATCTGGGATGCGCCCCAGAAAAGCCTTTCCAGATGCGGTTCTAGAAAAAGAAATTTTCCATTATGCAGACGAATCCCTTCCCATACGCCGTCACCAAGAAGAAAACCGCTATCAAAGACAGAAATCGAGGCATCCTGTCTAGGATAAAATTTGCCATTGATATAGACCAGAACCTCTGCATTCCGGAGATCCTCAACATAGTCATGAGTTCCACGTTTATGCGCCATTAACCAACTCCACAACCTCATCAGCACAACCCCAAGAAAGAGTTACCCCTGAACCCCCGTGGCCATAATTATGAACCAAAGGATGACCCTGAACCTGTTCCTTCTCCAGCCTCACCTCAGTTCTTCCCGGACGTAAGCCAACCAGATCCTCTATTATCTCGGCATCCTTAATCTCCGGAATAATGGCTCCACATTTTTCCAGTATTGCTTCATGGTCGGATGAATTCATGTTCAAATCCCAGTTATCCTGCTGAGCAACACCACCTAGGACCACATCCTGACTTCGAGGAACAATATAGGTCAGACTCTCAATTTGCTGATCCAGATACATCTCCCTGATTCCAGCCTTGATTCTAATAATCTGGCCCCGGATAGGATACATCTCATCATCATCCAGCAAGGCCCCTGATGACAAACCTGTACAGTTTATGACTGTAGTATATTTCTCCGGGAAACTTTCGAAAGAATCAATGGTTTTCTGAGTAGTTATACCTCCCAAAGAAGTATAGCGAGATAACAGCCATTTCAGGTAGATTGGCATCTCAATTATAGAGGTAATAAAGGAGAAACATTCAACATAATCTGCCGGAAGTCCCTCTGTTTTTCTTTCGAAAGAGTCGACCCAATCCTTCCAGACGGGGTCGGATTGAGGTTCCCTGAAATATTCATACGTCTGGGTCATTGTGATACCGGTATCTGGTAACTCAGTCAGTTTTTTCAAAACATTATAGGTGTTGGAGCTCCAAGCATCCGTCCTTTCAACAGGAGCGGAAAGAAAGGGATACCAAAGAGCGGCGGCCACATCGGAAGTGGTATTAGGTGAGAATTCAGCAGACCAGAGGGTCACCTTCCAACCATTTTCCAGAAGCCGGATCCCGGATGAAAGACCACTGACCCCAGCCCCTATGACCAAGCAATGTCCTTTGCTCACTTATCGTCACTAGGCTCTTGTATATTATGGATATGTCAAAGCAAAATTCCGGAAGATTTTGTGTCCCACCTTTTGATTGATTTTAACCCAAGTAGAACATTTGTAAATATATCCTCTAAAATGCAATAATATAATATAACTTTTTTACCATTAACTTTATATATAACCACTTCTAGTTTGTACCATGCTTGGATACCTGAAGTTTGCGGTTGTTTTTCTTCCTTGGGAAATTATTATGTTACCTATTCTGGCCTACTTATTCTAAACAAATTAAATTTGAGGAATAAAATATGAATCTTATTATCATAGTTATTGGCGCTCTAGTGGTAACCTGTTTGACAGCTATGCTGGCTATTGATACCTTAGAAGAACATGATGAACAAAGGCGCGCTGTGACCAAGGAAATCGAATTACAACAATTACAATCCAGTTTTGAGACTAAAGAGAAAAAGAACGTAATATTCCTAGATTTGGGGGGGAAAACATAATGCTCATATTCCTTAATGTTCTACGAGCGGTTATTTCCGTTGGAGAAAAAATTATTAGGGGACTCCTTTTCTGAATACCGTGGAAATTGAAAACTACTGGAAATTAGTGATAGGGACCACACTTGGAATCAGTCTGATTGTCTTTGGGTTGGCCTTCTGGAACAGTGCGACCGAGGATTATACTTCTCACCTGAATGACAAGACCTATGAGATTACAAGTTGCCAGCAATACATGGACCTGGGGTCTATTGCAGACAGGGATGACTGCCTGCAGAAGAGAAAATCAGGAGGAATATTCATCACATTGGGAATCTTTGCGCTATGGGGGACGATCTACACCAATAGGGATTATCTGACGGATCTTATGGAACGAAATAATCTATTATGAACCTTCAAAAAATTATTTTGAAATTGACTTATATAGAGGAATAAAATAAACCATTATGAACAAGATAGCGATGGTCGTTATTGGACTTGGAATCATTATTACTTTAGCTGGTATTATTGTATTGTCAAATCTAGAAGAAGACGCCACAGAAACCGCTGAGGAAGGTTTACTCTACGAAGGCGCAGATGGGGAGATGAAAATCACTGGTAAAAGTAACCCTAATGAACAAGGATTCGGTATTTATGTTCATATAAAAGGCACCTATGAAGGTGGAGGAGAAGGTGGATACAACGAAGAGCGTGGAAATAACACTTGGGATTTAACAGAAGAAGACTGTGATCTAGTAAGAACCTTTACATTGACCCATAATGAAGATGGTACACAAGTTTTCATCCCTAGATGTAATTATATTGAAGATGATGGGGGCAGTGCTGATGATGATGATTGGATTGCTGTAGGAACACTATGTACTCAACAAATGGCGGGAGATCGCAATCGTACAGGAGATGGATGTCCGGATGGAAGCTACACTTGGGATACTGGCGGCGAAGTGGTAATGGTATACGACATAGACAAACTAATTGAGGGATTGATTGGGGCGGTTATAGCAGCACTGGGTTCCTTCGGAGCATGTTGTTGTGGAGTAGGAATATTGTTGATCGGTATAATCCTGGCATTCACTATGGATGACCCTCAAACCACATACGAGACTAATCAGGACTCTAATTTGTTAAATCCCAATACTACTCAGCCAAGATCAGCAAGCGGTTGGGATGAGCAAGAAGATTACATCAGGAAAGACAGTACTGAAGATGAAACAAAGAAGGAGGCTCCTGAAACTGACCAGAGAGAAGGCGAATACAAGATTCCTCCTCCTGAGTAAGAACTAGGCTGCCTGTAAACGGTAAGCTCCAAAAGCAATACTGATTATCATAATTAAAGCAAAAATATTTGCAGTGATAATAGCAATTGAATTTTTCAATATACCATAAATTAGCCATAGTGCTAGGGAGATTGCAATAACTATGAATGTTGGAACACTGATACCATCTGCTTTCTTATCAATCCAAACACGCCTAACTTGTGGATACCAGCCAAAAACACCTATAAATCCTGCCAGCAAACCAATACCTTCGATCCAATCCATATTTCATTGACTTCTCAACCTTATAAATAACCATAAGATACCTAAATCACAATGACAGACATGCCTTTCTTTGTATACGGAACCCTGCTTCCAGAACAGCCGAATTTCCAGCTTTGGAGAGACAGTATCTCCAGAATGGAATATGGACGAATCAAAGATTGTCAGCTATTTGACATGGGAGCTTATCCCATGTTGGTCGAATCGAAGGAAAAGTACGTGCATGGAATCCTGGTGTTTGTCCTCCGTAAAAAAATGGATGAGATGGTCTCAAGAATCGATGAATTGGAAGGATACGACCCTGAAAAGCATGGGGAGTCAGCATACAACCGGGAAATGCGGGAAGTTGAATTGGAAAGTGGAAAAACTTTGACAGCATGGGTCTACCTCGGTCACAAAAAATATATTGATAAAGAAAAACCTGTTCCGGGAGGGAAATGGGCAAAGCACGTTGCCAGGAAAAAGAAAGAACATCAGGACTGGTGGGAAGATACGGATACGGTTGCAGGATTACATGAAACATAATAGATTTGCTATTTAATAAATAAGCATAATATAATATAATATACTAAAATAAATAATATTAACAAAAATACTATAATTAATGAGTTTATTATTATTTACCAATTAATGTTATTTAATCAATTATATTAAAACAGATTATATTTAACGATAACATTAATATTTGCAAATCTCTAAAATTTTGCGAAACTCTAGAGGTTTACGTGTTTTCAGAGATCTATGAAATAGCTGAAAAAACGATTCCTTTATATATTACTTTTTATAATGTATATTATCGAAAGTAATATGGCTATTATCGCAGAAAACAGCTCAGACCTCCAAAAAATGGTGATGTCTGTAGTAAATCAACGTCAAAACCAAAATAGCAGACAAACCTACTATACTGCACTAACTCAATTTTTCAATTGGTACAGTGCAGGAGACAATCAAGGCATTACTGCAGAAATAATTCGAGAGTATTTGTTGTATCTAGAAAACAGTGGAAAATCAAAAGCTACGATTTCGACCACATTATCAATATTAAGACAACTTTTCAAGGATTTGCGCAGATTGGAAGTAATTGATGAAAAAATATACAATGATCTTTTGGAAATAAAATTTAAGAGACAAATCGGACAAAGACACAAAACCTGGTTGGAGCAAGAAGAAGTACAAAAATTATTGAATGACCTAAATTCAGAAAAAATGAGCATTGTAAGAGATAGAGCACTTATTGCAATAATGACTGGATGTGGATTGAGACGTTTTGAGATCTCTGATTTGAAAATAACTCAGATGAAACAAGTGCAAGGAAGATGGGCTTTCACAGATATTAAAGGAAAAGGTGACAGATACCGAACTGTCGCAATTCCTGAATATGCGATGAAATGTCTGGAGGGATGGCTTGAAATTAGTAAAACCGTGGGTAAAACAGACAGAATTTTCTTTTCAATAAGAAAGAACGGAGAAATTGGAAATACAATGATAACTCCGCAAGGAATAAGAGATATAGTAGCGAAACATTCCAGAAATATACTTGATAAGCAGATACTCCCCCATGATCTTAGAAGAACATACGCTCAATTATCTTACAAAGCTGGAGCGCCATTGAGGCAAGTTCAACTTAGCTTAGGACATAGTAGCATTAGAACAACCGAAATCTATCTAGGACTAGACCAAGATTTGACTAATGCTCCAGGCGATTATCTAGAAATTAACGTATAATTCATTCAGGGAGAACAAAATCAGGTCCTATTTGATGTCCTCCAGGATTATAGATGAGGCGTAGTGTCCAACCTCCACTAGCCGGTCCATCCGCTTCACTTCCTGAACCGTAAACAACAATTTTATCTCCCTTAGAAAGATAAGTCTTAACAAAACAATCGGGTTCAAGGACATGGGGTATTCCCTCTCCTAAAGAAGCATCGATTGAATTGACAAAACGTACTGGAAACAAAGTCCCATTATCCTTTGAAACATTAGACGAGTGATTTGTCAAAACATCTTTATAATGACAGTCATCGCCTGAAAAACGCCCCCGGTTTACATCAATATGATACAATTCAGCATCGTAGGAAACATTCCAATCTAAATCTAATAAAGATACACGTATTTGAGTTATCTTAATAAGTTCTGGATCACAATCATCATCGTGATTAGCAAGATTAGGTCCTACAGCTAATTCCATAGTATACAAACCAGTTCCGTTTCCTTTCTCAAACTCACTTTCATGAAGGAAACTACTATCTGGGGAAAAATAAGCCCCACCACAAAGTTCACTATTAGACACAATATAACCAACCGCAACAACAATCAAACTAATAACAAAAATCAGTGAAATTACAAGAGCCACAGACTTTTTACCCATAGTATTCTAGCAAAATACCCTATTTAATTCACGCTACTCGTAAAAGATACCAGTCTCTGGAAATGCATTCCAATACAATTCATTGCCTGTAATGCCATCATTTGCAGTAAATAATAAAATATCACCTATAGCATACATTTCAGAGTTTTCTACACCAGAATCGCTACCATATTTTATATCTTTGACCATTGTTGTACCAGCCTCAGTTCCATCACTTTTCCACAACTCATATCCAAACGAACCATCGCTTGCTGAAAAATACAAAACCTCTCCACCAAAACCATCTCCTACTGCTATTAGATCATATGGATTGCTACCGCCTGAGCCAGGGTAGATATCCTTAACCATAACGGTACCTGAGGTAGACCCATCGGTTTTCCATAATTCACTTCCATTAGTACCATCATTAGCCTTGAAATAGAGAGTAGAACCAACAACTGTGAATAGCGTAGGACCACTGCCGCTAGAACCCTCATAAATATTTTTTACCATAACCGTCCCATCTTCAGTTCCATCAGACCTCCATAGTTCAGTTCCATTGATTCCATCATTAGCTGTGAAATAGATGAATTGGGTATTTCCAAAAACAGTTAGATAAGAGGGATCAGAGCCGTAGGATCCTGACCGGATATCTTTTACCAGAACCGTTCCATTTTCAGTTCCATCGGTCTTCCACAATTCCGTTCCATTTTCATTGTTGCCGTCATTAGCCCTGAAATAGAGCTCATTACCAAAAGGTGTAAGTTGACTAACTGAACTTATACCAACTGAATTTATGTCTTTAACCATCGTGGTTCCTTCTTCATTTCCATCCGTTTTCCAGAGCTCATAATTACTAGATCCTTCTTCATCCAATGAATCTCTGGCAGTAAAATATAATAAATTATCAAATTCAACGAAACCATCTGGAAAAGAATTATTGGCATTGCCAAATGAATCAGTGCCTGGGAAAATATCTTTTACAAGTTGAGCTCCAAGAACAGGATGCCAGCGCCATAGTTCCACACCAAAATCATCAGATTGGGCTTTGAAGATGAGCATATTCCCAAGTGCTGTTAATGAATTCGGATATGAACTATATGATCCTTCCACGATATCTGCAATCATTATCGTTCCGTCTTCAGTTCCATCTGTGAACCATAACTCAGTCCCATTTACACCATTATTTGCACTGAAATAAAGCAACTCTCCCATAACTACAAAATTTCGTGGAGAACTACCGTAACTACCAGGATTAATATCTTTAACCATTCGAACCAAACCTGTATCCAATTCAGCTGTCCAAAGCTCTCGGCCAAAAGAACTAGTAGTTACTGAAAAAAACACATCGCCATTGAACTCAATAAAATCATAGAGGTCCGTACCGTCTGGACCTATAGTTATGTCATCCATTAGACCTACAGTTTTTCTTGTACACAATGTAGTAGATGCATCAATTTCCCCCTCCTCCAATTTCCCATTGGCGGAAATGCCATCATTACCATCTCCATTGTCAAGACCATAGGAAATTACAAGTCCCCCAAAGTCACAACCAAGGGATTCATCAGGATCATCAATTCTTGTAAGAAGTGTGTCATCGGAAAGACCTGTGTTTTCTCCATCCTCACCATCATTTCCGTCTTCACCATCATTTCCGTCTTCACCATCAGAACCATCGTCTCCGTCTTCACCATCTTGACCATCAGCTCCATCTTCGCCATCTTGACCATCCTCACCATGGCAAACGACAACATCGCCATCTACCTCATCATCATCTAAAGTCCCATTGCCATTCTCATCAATTCCATACTCAATTACAACTCCACCATTGAGACAATCTTCCAGTGTCTCATATTCGATCGCACGGGAGATCGTGGAATATTTTGATTCGTTCTCTATATCTGAAGAATCTTCCGTATCGGTTTCCTCTTCTTCCACAGGTAAATCACCAAAATCTATGCATCCTGTAAAGGACGCAGAAAGCAAAACTAGCACAAACAAATAGACTTTGTTCATGTTAGGCTAAATTCCATTAGTATTTAACTTTGACTATCTAATATCTATAAATAAAAGAACAAAACAACCACAGTATTAAATTAAACAAAGGCGTCAGGAGATAATGAGCTGGTTCGGAAGCGGGAAGAAGACTGGTGTCTGTGAAACTTGTAAAAAAAAATTTTCAGCTTCAGAGAGTTACATGAAAACATACGGTCAGTCCTGCATTGAATGTCGGATCACTTCTAGTGCTGCAGAACGAGCAAAAATACAGAGAGAACAAGCGGTGGAACGAGTAAAAATACAGATAGAACAAGCGGCAGAGGAAGCTTATATGAATGAAGAGGATTTAGACTACGCAGGAGCATTAAAGATATGGGAAAGTCTAGGAGATAGGAAGGAGGCAAAGCGAATTCGTAAGAAAATGAGGGAAGAAGGAAAAGTCAAGGTCGACCAGACCGTCGTCCACGGTGACTATGTCGATGACCGTGACACGACATACATCGATGACCGTGACACCATCGTCAAGGACAGTGTAATAAATCGTTCCAATGTCGGGGCTGATGGAGACAACAAAGCCGAAAAGCTAAGGGAAGCAAAGGCCCTTCTTGACGATGGAATCATAGACGACGACGAGTTCAAGCAGATGAAGAAGGAGATTCTGGGGAAATAAAATTTTTAGAAAACTACAGGCCAACCCCAGCCCACAAATGCTTGCAGTTCACATTAGGTGCTATTCCAGTACCTGTGCAAGTACTACATTTGCTACTAAAAATACCCTTTTTACCACTTCCACCGCAAGAAATGCATGTAGCACATTTAGGACATGAAGGATAAATAGAATCATAATCAAGCACCCAACCATTAATTGTATCACTAACCCAAGATTTATCATAACCTTGTTTATTATTTTTAAAATTCTTAAGAATTCC
>CAUYZR010000006.1:0-34432 GCA_963577905.1 Candidatus Thalassarchaeaceae archaeon | reverse complement strand
TAGCTCCAGGCGTAGTTGCAATTTCAAGTCCAGTTATCGTTGGTTTCCTCCTTGGCGCATCAGCTCTTGGGGGAATGCTGGCAGGTGCAACTGCAACCGGTGTTCTAATGGCTCTCTTTATGGCCAACGCTGGTGGTGCTTGGGATAACGCCAAGAAAGCAATCGAACAAGGAAAAATTGATGGTGCTAAGAAAGGAGACGATGCTCACAACGCAGCAGTCGTTGGTGATACAATCGGTGACCCCTTCAAGGATACAAGCGGGCCTTCACTAAACATTCTAATCAAGTTGATGTCAATTGTTTCAGTTGTCATCGCTGGAACACTCGGAACTGGCTGGCTTAACGGATTATTCTGAATAATCACGTTTAAATTGATATTCCATTCATCTGTGCCCTCTTGAGAGATGGTGGTGACGAAGGGGTGAAGGTGATGGGTTTCAAGTCTGCATTCGTCCTTGCGGAGGTGATCCATTCAATGATACAGCTGGAACCAGCCTCAATATTTTAGTCAAATTGAGGTCTGTAGTTAACTTGGTACTAGCTAGTAATTGAGAAGTTCGTTTATAGAGGGTGCTAATGCACTGAACAATGTACTACTTACACACCCGAAATGACATGGTTCGCATTCCTCCGGACAGGCTGGATGAAGACATCAGCAAAGTAACCATGGAATTAGCCCATCAGGCTTTTGAAGGGAGGATGGGACCTGACCAGAAATTGGTAGTACTGATAACTAATCTCGAACTTACTGGAGATAGCAGGGTCGTACATGGTGATGGTGCTGTGTATCAACCGGTTCGAATGGATATGTTGTTATTCGACGTAAAGATACAGGAAATAATAGAAGGTGTAGTAGACCAGATAACCGAATATGGAGCTTTCATCAGATTTGGGCCATTAGATGGGCTTCTACACGTATCACAGGTACAGGATGACCACATAAACACAGATGTAGGAAATCAAAGATTAATTGGTAAGGAGACAAAAAGAGAGCTTAGAGTTGGAGACAAAGTTAGGGCCCGAATAGTAACTATCTCACTCAACGAAATCTCCCCACGCGAATCCAAGATTGGTTTGACAATGAGACAACCTGGATTGGGAAAACATGAATGGATTGTAGAAGACCAAAACAAAGCCGCAGCAGGCGGTGAATAATGAGTGATTTTGCTTGCAAGGAATGTCATTTGATATTGGATGAGAAGACATGTCCCAGATGCCCTGAAGCCGAAGTATCAAGGGAATGGCAGGGATTCATCGAGATACTCAACCCTGAAAGTTCAGATATAGCCAAAGAAATGGGTATACTAACACCTGGTCGCTATGCCTTGCGTGTACGCTAAATGTACAAGCTAAGGCCTGAAATGGCTCAAGAATTGAAAGATACGACTAGCAAAATTTACCAAAATGCACCTGCTGGACTGAATGCTGAATATATTATAACTGTAGGCGATATTTGTACAATAAAAATCAACGAACAAGTAAGGATGCCTGATCTCAGTATAATTGATTTCAAGACCAAAAGGGACAGCCCTATATCCTCGGAACAAAGGAGTATAATGGACCAAATTGGAGAGAAAATCGTTAATGTCAATAATAATGCCGGAACTATTTCAGATGAATTATGGAACGCTATTAAGGCTGCAATTTCAGATAATGTAAAAACAAGAATCATTGTTGAAGGAGAAGAGGATCTAGCAACTTTGGCAGCAATAAGTCTAGCGAACTTGGGAGCGAAGGTAATTTATGGGATGCCCGACAAAGGTATGGTAGTAGTTGATGTAAATCAACGTTCTAAAAAAAGGGCAAATAGCTTCTTGGAACGCATGCTGGTGAAATAAATGGAATTGGAAATAGCAGAAATGAATGATAACCCACTCCTGCACAGGCAGGAGGTCCAGATAGTCATTAGACACGAAAATAAAGGGACCCCTAGAAGGAAGGAAGTTATTCAGAGTTTATCTGAACAACTTAAAGCCAAGAAGGACCTGATTGTTATAGACCACCTGAAAAATATGTACGGTAAAACGGAGACACGGGGATATGCCAAGATCTATGCAAATGTTGAGGCCCTGAATAGAATAGAAACTAAACCTTCCATAGATAGGCAAAAGCCTTCCGAGAAAAAACCACAAAAAGCTGAAAAGACCAAGAAAAAAGAAAAAGATAAAAAAGAAACCAAACCGGTTGAAGAAGCACCCCCAGAGGGAACTACTGAAGAAAAGACTCCTCCGGTTGAAAAGGGAAAAACTGAATAATGGGTAAAATCGAACAATATCAGATATCAGATGGAAAATTGAAAAGAAAGAGAGATTTCTGTCCAGAATGTGAACCTGGGGTCTTCCTAGCTGAGCACAAAAACCGTTCCTCGTGTGGTAAATGCGGCTACACGAAGATGAAAGAATAACTCTATGATCCTAAAATAGAGCGTAAATCATCCTGTAATATCCATATTATCAAGATAACACCCAAGAAGAGCATGCCTTGTGAGATTATTGCTACTATTATGAACAAACGCTCACGCTTTTTTGAATCGTCAAACTGTTCTTGTAGCCATTCAAACGGAGATCCTAGCATTAGGCCTTTATGCGTTTCAGCCTGAAAACATTTTCCCTTTCCAGTTCTTCTAGACGTAAAGTAATGTAGGCAGCAACTTCTTCGAGCTGAGGTATGACCTTGAATTCCAGGGCATTGACCCTGCGCTTGGTAGATTCAATCTCATCTAAAAGTTTTTTCATGGTAGTCTCTAGTTCCGCAGCCTCCAGAACCTTTTCTGCCAGTTTCTCAAAAGCGTGTACCGACTCATCAATTCGAACCGATGTACCAATCAGACCATATCCTCTTTCTTCGACAGATTTTTGTATAGTAGAAACTTTGATCTTGGGGACCACAACCCCCATTATATTCCTCTCACTTAATTCGACTTGAGGAGGTGTGCTAACACAATTCGCTGCCGAACTCAGGGCACTCTTACCATCAGCTACCATCGCCACAGCCAACTTTTTGTCTGCCACGGTGTAAAGTTCAACTAATTGAGAACGCATGTCCTTGACTTTAGGAAGAAGCTCGAAAAATTCGATAATCAGACCATCACGCTTCATTTTAAGCAACTTATGTCCACTTATAGAAAGTTTGATACGCCTCCGCGTGGCTATAAGTTCTGAGCGTGTAGGTTTAACATCTACTATACTCATTTTTTGCTTTTATCGCGGTGAGCTGGGTGATATTGACTCATTATTTTCTTATCAATCCTAGTAAGAGCTGACTCAGGTAGGGCACTTATCATATCCCAACCAAGTTCGAGGGTGTCATCCCCTATATGTCTGTCATTCTCACGGCCCTGTCTAACAAACCGATCCTCAAAGTCGTCACTAAATTCCAATAGCCTCTGATCTCTTTCAGAAAGAGATTCTTTGCCAACAATTGCAACCAGACCTCTTAGGTCCACACCCTCTGCATAGGCTGCATAAAGCTGGTCACTCAATTGTTTATGATCTTCCCTAGTCTGGCCCTCTCCAATACCTGCATTCATCAAACGTGACAAGGAAGGTAAGACAAAAATGGGGGGATAGATTCCCTTCCGGTGTAATTCTCTTGAAACCACAATCTGTCCTTCCGTAATATAACCCGTCAGATCTGGAATTGGATGTGTAATATCATCACCAGGCATTGTCAAAATAGGTACCTGTGTCACAGAACCGGCCTTCCCCTTGATTAAACCAGCTCTTTCGTAATTCTGGGCAAGATCAGTGTACATGTAACCAGGATAACCACGCCTACCTGGAACTTCTTCACGAGCCGCTCCAATCTGTCGCAGAGCCTCACAATAATTTGTCATATCTGTTAGAATAACCAGAATATCGTATCCATGCTCAAAGGCAAGGTATTCTGCCGCGGTCAAAGCCATACGGGGTGTGATTAATCGCTCTACAGCAGGATCGCTCGCTAGATTCATAAGTACGACCGCTCGTGAAAGAGCACCAGTACGCTCGAAATCCGACATGAAATAGTGTGCTTCTTCATTAGTTATCCCCATTGCTGCAAAGACAACTGCAAACTCACGATCGCTTCCCAATGTCTTAGCCTGTCTTGCAATTTGTAATGCAATGTCATTATGAGGTAGTCCTGAACCTGAAAAAATAGGCAACTTCTGACCCATAACCAGAGTGTTCAAACCATCTATAGTCGATATCCCAGTCTGAATGAATTCATTCGGAGAAGCCCTAGAGTAAGGATTGATAGCCGCTCCAATAATCTCACTCCTTTTTTCTGGGACAATTGGTGCACCACCATCTATCGGCTCTCCAGCCCCATTAAAGATACGACCAAGCATTTCTTTTGAAACCGAGAGTTTAATTGTTTCACCCAGGAACTTTACGCCAGACGCTCGATCAATACCAGATGTACCCTCAAAGACCTGTACCACAACTATATCTTTTGAAGTGTCAAGTACTTGGCCTCTCTTGGTTGAACCGTCGGGCATTGCAATCTGTACCAATTCACCATATCCTACTGGTTCTGTCTTCTCAACAAAGACCAAAGGCCCAGCAATCTCACTTATTGTTTTGTACTCTTTTTGCATTTTAGTCCTCCTTTAATAGGGATATTTCATTTTTGATTCGCTTTCTCAACTTTGGTAACAAATCAATGAAATTCTCTTCAAACTTAGAACGGCCAAGTTCTTCCAATACTGGAATACCCGTTAGATTGGGAACCGAAATCCCTGATGCAAGCGCTGCCTCAGCTAATTCTTTGTAATACAATATCACATCTAGAAACTCAGCTTGAACATTAAGCTTGCAGTAAGTGTCTACATCGTGGAAAGCATTTTGCTGTAAGTAGAATTCTCTTAACAACCGAGCCACTTCCAATGTAAGCTGTTGATCCTCGGGAAGAGCATCGGAACCAACCAATTGTACGATTTCCTGAAGTTCAGACTCTTCCTGTAATATGGCCATTGTGGTTGCAATATTATCACTCCATTTTGCGGATGCGTTTTCGCTATACCAATCACCTAAGACCCGATTGTATAGTGAATAACTTGTTAACCAGTTAATAGCCGGAAAGTGTCTCTTTTGCGCCAACTTGGAATCCAGAGCCCAGAATACCTTGACGATTCGCAGGGTATTCTGCGTAACCGGTTCCGAGAAATCCCCACCTGCAGGTGAAACTGCACCAATTACGGTTACAGAACCATCATCTCCGGCCATGGTCTCAACTCTACCGGCTCTCTCATAGAATTCAGAAAGTCGGGAAGCCAGATATGCAGGATATCCTTCTTCACCAGGCATTTCTTCAAGTCTCGAGGAAATTTCACGCATAGCCTCGGCCCATCTTGATGTTGAATCTGCCATCAGAGAAACATCATATCCTTGATCACGGTAATATTCAGCCAGAGTGATACCGGTGTAAACCGAAGCCTCTCTAGCTGCCACAGGCATGTTTGAAGTATTCGCAATCAGAACCGTCCGGTCCATCAAAGGCCCACCTGTCTTGGGGTCTTTCAGATGGGGGAAATCAGTTAGAACTTCCGTCATCTCATTACCTCTCTCACCACATCCTACATAGACCACAATCTGTGCATCTGACCACTTTGCCAGAGTCTGCTGAGTAACTGTCTTGCCAGTACCAAAACCACCGGGAATTGCTGCCGTACCTCCTTTAGCTATTGGAAATAGGCCATCCAAAATTCTAGTTCCTGTAACTAACGGTATATCTGGTGGATGTTTTCTAGAAAAGGGGCGTGGTTCACGAACCGGCCATTTATGCATTAATTGCAATTCAGTTCCATCTTCAAGCGTACCTATTACCTCATCAACAGTGTATTTTCCTTTCTTTATGCTCTTGATCTTCCCACTCACTTTGGGAGGGACCAATATTTTGTGTACTATAGTTGGAGTCTCCTGAACCATTCCCAGGATATCTCCTCCATTGACTTCATCACCAGCCTTAGCAGTTGCCTTGAAATCCCATTTTACGGTGTGGTCAAGACCAGGTGCTGTAACACCTCTGAGAATATAATCACCCATACTGTCTCGCAGGACTGGCAAAGGTCTCTGAATTCCATCATAAATTGATCTGAGAAGACCAGGCCCTAACTCTACTGAGAGTGACTCACCTGTGTTTTCAACAGGTTCACCAGGCATTATACCTGACGTATCCTCATACACCTGAATTGTGGATTTATCCCCTTCCAGACGTATGACTTCACCCATCAACTTCTCGTGGCCTACTAGTACCACATCATACATTCGAGGGGAAATTCCCTCGGCAGTCACGACCGGGCCGGAAACCCGGAATATTTCACCTTTTGCTTTTATTTCCATAAATCAACTCCTACTGCGGTTCTTATTCGCTCTCTCAAGGTGTCATCAACTTCTGAACCGATGGCAATTACTGTAGGATGTACACTATTACTCAGTTTAGCCTGAGTTTTGTCCTCCAGTTCCTGCCATTCGGTGTCATGAATCACTAAAACACCTATCTCTTTATCCTTCAAAGCCAGATTAACTGCCTTTTCAGAAGTAGTCTCATCGTCTACACTAAACCACTTGTGAACTCCTACAAGACGGAATCCCGTAGTAAACATATCCCTACCAATCACCCCTATCTCCATTATACCACCATTATCTCCTCAATTTGTTCGTTAGATAACTCCAGATCCTTGCCACGAATAATTGTTCTCAGATTTCTAACTTCTTTCTCCTTCCTAAGTAAATAATCCAGAATCGGCAGAATAGATAACGGATACAAATAGGAATAACGCCTAGATACCGTAGACACATGATTTTCCAGGGCCTGTATCGCTTTGTTCAAACCATTGTCTTCGAAATCCTCCAAAATCGGTTGCAGAAACTCCTGATAGGCAGTTCCTTCAATCACTGGTAAAATATCGGCCACACTATTTGTTGCCCCCAATAAGGACTCCTCAATATTACCTCCTGAGATTATCAATTCTCCATGACCACCCACGCCACGGTGTCTCAATCTCATAATTGTCTTCAAATTAGCAACATCAATCTGAATCTGAACGAATCCTCGGTAAACTCTGTCTGCCGCTCCACTGGAAGGGAGGTTAGCGACTAGATCCTGATAATATTCCTTGTCAAGTGCATCTTCAAGAGGCTGAAGGCTATCTGTCTTCCTTTTTTCCAATGCCTCCTGAAGAACTTCATAATACTGTGTTCCCTCTAATTGTTCTACTGCGGCCTCAACACTCTCTGATGATGCAAGTCGTGTGTAAACTTCACGCTCACGCTCTGTCATAGGCGAGACTTGTTGTAGCAACTCTTCTGAAGATACACCGTCAAAGATTCCACGCAGTAATACTTTGATACCACGGACGTGATAACGTTCCGCATAAGCTCCAACACTCTTTCTTAGCTCTCCAGTACAAAAACCAATCACTTCACCAATCGCAGTTGAACGATTATCCAACAAAGCTGTTTCAAGCAAATCAGCTCCTCGTAAAGAAGCACCATATTTGTCAATCTCACGCCTGTATTCCAAATCCTGAATATATCGTGCAATCTCCGAGAATTCCATGTTCAAGAGTTGGTTGTAACTTTCAGGGCCAAGTAAACGCGAACGTCGTGCCCTTACCCTAGTTGCAGCGTAGGCGTAGTTACTCATTTACCGAAAAGATCCCCACTGACTACTGAAAGATTATCCTGCCAAACCTTCTCTACCAAAGTACTAAATCTGAAATCCAGACGATAGTCCTTGGTCTCAACAACAAAACCTGGTTCGTTTATGGAAGTTCCCATTTTTGTTGATGTTAACTTACCGACCAAGACTGCGTCCTCTTTGCGGCAGTGCAGTGTACCATCTTTGGGCAGATCGGATACTAGTTTCTTGTATACTTTTTCAAGATCGGATTTTCCTAGTTTACCAAGTTTAGTGTGAACTTTCTGCCTAGTCTCTTCCAACGCTCGGCGTTGGGTCTCTAGTCTGTTACGTTTCACCTCCAACTCGACTGCCGGGATTTCCTGTTGTTCTAATTGTTCTATCTGCCGTTTGGTCTCGTTTGCTATCTCCTCAGCGATTGCCTTGCCTTTCTCGCGAGCCTCAGATAGTCTGGATTCCACCTCAGAATTTGTGGATTTGCGGATATCCTCTACCTGTTTCTGGCCAGCTTTTTCAACCTGACTCAGAATTTCCTGGAGTGCCATCTCAATTGCCTGATAAGTCTATTAGACCCATAATCTGGTTCGCGATGACGAAACCGAGGATAACGACGGTCTCAGGTATAGCAATAAAGATCAAACTGTTGGCAAAGTTGCTTCGATCTTCAGCTACTGCACCTACTGCGGCCGCTCCTGTGTGGGATTGAGCTATACCTGTACCAATTCCTGCTAAACCAATAGCAAGACCGGCTCCAATGGCCATATAGCCATAGGCTGTGTTCTTAGCTGCGTCCACTGTGTTCTCATTGTCTGCTTCATGATTATCCGCAGATACTGCTGGCGTGGCTAACAACGCTACAAAGAGCATTGCTGCCAAAACGTATAGATTCGTTTTTGTGTTCATACTGTTGTCTCCGTTTCGTGTGTGTATTTTCGGGTGTACCCGAAAGGAGTGTAATCTGTTCCCCCTCCAACAAAAAATTTGGGGAAACATTCGACGTACTGAAGACGCAAGGCGTTTATTCCTGAACCAATCAGGCCCAAGGTGAAAACCACCAATTGTCCTACAAATAGTATTAGCAATGCGGGAATAATGCTAATACCTGAAAATCCAATATCAAAAGCCATGCCATTGAAAGCATGGGCCAAACCATAATCCGCAACTCCCAGAGCTGCAATTCGAACATAAGAAATTACTTGAACAAATACAGAAGGGACCTCAACTAAGGCCACAATACCCTCTGCAGAAACCGCCAGAGAAAGACCAACTAAAAAGGCTGCTACACCTCCCCACAATTCAATTTCATCAGACAAGCCAAGTCGAGAACCCAATAGGGAATTTCCAAATAACCATGGAGGAATAAAGAGTAAACCACCCCAGAGGATCATAATCCAGGAGAACTTCTCCTGAACTGCATGCTTGAGATCATGCATATTCAGTGCATTGTAGAAACCCATGACCAAACCCAGAGTAACATAAAACAGACCAATTCCACCTGTGGCAAGGAGGAAGAAACCAACATCAGCTGAATCCGACTTGTGAAGTACATATTCATGATCCAGCATGGCTATCGGGAAGCCAAAGGCTTCTGCAAATAGTATAGTTCCAAAAAAGAAAGCTGAGAAACCCGCCATGCGTATTATCTTGCCAAGCTGTAACAATTCATCACTGTGGCCATACTTTGTTACCAAAAAGTGGCCCAGTAAGAAGTAGAAGAATCCATATCCTAAATCACCAATCATCAATCCAAAGAATAAAGGATAACCAAAGAAAAGGAGTAATGAGGGATCCAGTTCACGATGTTTGGGTATTCCATAAAGTTTGGTGAAGAACTCGAATGGGCGAACCGCGGGTGGATTGTCCAACTTTACAGGGGGTTCATCATCAGAGGATTCTAACTGAATATCTACATTCAGGCCATCCAATGAACCTTTCAACCCTTCACATTCTTTTTCAGGAACCCAGCCATCCAGAACAAATGCATTTTTGCTCATGGCAAGTTTGAGAGGCAAACTGGATTTCTCGGATTGGGCGGCAAAATGTTCCTCGGCTATGACCAACCATTGGCCATGACGTTTGTTCAAGGCTTCCAATTCATGTCCCAAAGCCTCAACTTCCCCCTCTAGGTTTTGCATCTCTGATTCAAGCGCAGCCATCTCATCACCTATTATTCCCTCTCCAGTCGGCGAATCAAGGCTTTTGAAACCAGCCTTTATCAATTGTTGCTCAACCTCTTCATGGGCATCAGTTGGAACAAAAACAGCAATCATATCTTCTTCACGTACAATTTCTGCACGGGATATTGAAAACTCAGTCTTGGAAGGTAAGGTTCCTGTTAAAACGCTCATACTCTTGAATCCGGAAAAAGACTCAAGATTGATACCCAGTGGTTCAAATTGCTCCAGTGACTCCAAACGATTCATCCCGTCTTTTAATTTTTGTGTTGAATCTCGGTGATTTTCGTGGATAGCTAATATATTCTTTTCCAGATTATCCAGTTTTTCAAAGACTTCCTCTTCAACTGAATTTGCATCTCTAATGCCTACGGGTGAACCTGCATCTATATCAAGAATTTTTATCAGTGATCTTATCCTAACTAAATATTCGGAAACCTTGGCGCCATAATCCAAAGTGGCGCCAGATGAAAAACCCTCATCCTCACCACTATAATCCTCAAGATGGACCAAGCGCTTCTGTGACAAAATATGAGAAACATCTGACAAGTCCTGATTTAATCCGCAAATGACTACTTTAGTCATTGGTTCAGGCTTAAGCATCAACTGACTCCAAAAACGTCTTCACGAAATTATCTGCCGTCTTCTCACTTTTCTTGCTTGCTTGGGACTGCATCTTTTTGATATCAGCCATTCCTTCTTTCAGCAATTTATCCTTTTTCTTGGAAATATCTTTCTTTGCCTTGTCAAGATCTTTAGAAGCTTTAGTCTCTGCCTTGCTTCTCGCATCGGAGATAACAGAACTGCCTTTAGTCTCAGCACTCCGAAGTGCTTCACTACGTTCTTTCTCTGCTCCTTCCAAGGAACTTTCAGCAGTTTGTTCCGCCTGCTTAATCTTGACCAATAAATCGTTGCGTGACATGTATAAAATAACGACTATTTCCCACTTCAAAACCCCTATAAAAAAATAGGGTCACCATTCCACATATTTCGAATAAGTTTTTTGAATAAATAACGTGCATTTTTAAATTCCCTAGTCTGGTGGCAAAACCTCGGGCCCGTGGCTTAGCCTGGTTAGAGCACCCGACTGATAATCGGGAGGTCACCGGTTCAAATCCGGTCGGGCCCACCAGATTATTCTAATCATTCTCCATAAATGGATAGGTCCAGTCATGGAAAGGAATATTGGCGCGCTTTACAGATCGTGGTGATATCCACCTCAAAAGATTCAATGGACCTCCTGCCTTGTCATTGGTTCCCGATGCCCGAGCGCCTCCAAACGGTTGCTGACCGACAACGGCTCCAGTAGGTTTGTCATTTATGTAAAAATTACCAGCTGTAAATCTGAGTGCCTCATAAGCTTTCTGAATGTTTTCTTCGCTTGTCGCAAAAATTGAACCTGTCAGTGCATAGGGGGATGACTTATCACACAGTTCTAAGACATCTTCAAAATCATTATCCTCATAGACATAAACTGTCAGGACTGGACCAAATATTTCTTGGACCATGGATTCTGATTGGGGATTGTTAGTCACAATAATTGTAGGTTCAATGAACCACCCGGTACTATCATCACTCCCACCCCCAACCACTATCTCACAACAGTCCCTCTCCTTGGCTCGACGGATATACCCGGTTATCTTTTCGAAGGCACGCTTGTCAATTACGGCTGTCATGAAATTACTAAAATCACTGCAATCACCAATTTTGATTTTCTTAATCTCGGATATCAGATCTCCATTAATTGCGCTCCATACTGATTTAGAGATATAGGCTCTACTAGCCGCAGAACATTTTTGCCCCTGATATTCGAATGCTCCTCGCAATAATGCTACCAGAAGTCCCTGACGATCACAATCAGGGTGGGCAACCACAAAATCCTTTCCACCGGTTTCTCCGACAACGCGCGGATATCCCTTCAGGCCGGGCAAGGCTTCAGCAACACGTTGCCATAAACCCTGGAAAACTGCTGTGGAACCTGTGAAGTGAACTCCTGCAAAATCGGGATTGGAAAGTGCAACCTCTGTTATCTCTGCACCAGAACCTGGCAAGAAATTGATAACACCAGGAGGTAAATCCGCTTCCATCATCAAAAGCATCAGCATATAATTTGAATAATATGAATTTCGACTTGGTTTCCATAGAGCTGTACAACCAACTAAGGCCGGAGCGCTAGGAAGGTTGCCAGCTATACTGCTAAAATTGAAGGGTGTGATAGCCAGTACAAAACCTTCTAAGGGCCGTATCTCGGTTGTATTAGCAATACCCTCGGGAGAGACAAGTGGTTGAAATTGATTATGAAACTGCCTCGTATAATAAGCATTGAACCTCCAGAAATCTATCAACTCGCATGCTGCGTCAATCTCGGCCTGGTATACTGTCTTACTCTGATTGAGCATGGTGGCTGCATTCACTTTCATCCTCCAATCACCTGCTAAAAGATCGGCACATCTCTCAAAGATAGATGCTCGGCCCTCCAGTCCCATGTCTATCCATTCGGATTGGGCCTGAACCGCTGAGGTACAGGCTGACTCCATCTCAGAGCGTCCGGCAAGGTGAACATTAGCCAGAATATGGCCATGGTTGTGCGGAATAACTTGAGTTACCGTATTATTGGTGTAAATTTCTTTACCGTTTACGATACATGGAATCTCAATCACTTCTGACATTTGTCTATTGATTTCTGCCTTAAGCGCCTTCCTTTCTTCACTACCCGGAGCATAGTTTAGAATAGGCTCATTAACAGGGTGAGAACTCATATTCTGAGCATCAAGACCGAATTAATATTGTTATGTCCTTATGATGGGCATAATGTTTAATCCTCGCTAAAGTTACAAAGCTGTGGTTAGAATAGATATCAAGGACAAGGATCCTTTTGCGAATACCGATACGGAGCCAAAAGACAACATCTCTACTTGGGGATTCATATTTAGGGCAGGCATGAGATACCTGAAAATCTTCATCATCTTTTATGGGATTACTGCAATTATCTATTATTATGTATTCGGAACACTGCCTGGAATTGAAAATATACCTGGGCTGTAAAAGGCTTTAACACAACTCCGAAATTAACTCTTGTATATCTCAGAGGATTCATAGATATTGTCAAAAATCAATTTGGCAAGTCTAGCTAACTCTGGCTGATTCATCCACATCCCCAGAAGCATATTGTTTGAATCTGGAACATCTAGGCCACCCACACAAAATTCCTTTTCATCCACTAAGATCATACCTGCTGCTGGCATAGTGGGAGCCAATCTTATTTCAAAAAATCCTTCTAAACGGGATAGGTCAAGCGTCGTCTCCTTCTTTGGGAACAGCATCCTGACCTCAACACCTCTTCCACTCGCATCCGAAAAAGCCCGACAAACGTTCCTTGGCATCTCGGAAGGGAGAATCGAGGCGATTACATCTATAGACGCATCAGCCCGTTCGCACATTGAAATCACTTGAGAAAATATCTCCATATCCTTAACCGTCAGTGTTTCCAGATAATCAATAGGCTTCGACTGATACAACGGAGATAGATCAGATTCCACAGATAGAGAGGCTGATTCCATGGCCTTTAACCTTCCTTCAGCTATTTCCATGGGATCTACAGGATAGTAGGATTTAGGATGCTTATTGCCTTCAACAACTATACCTTCTGATAACAAATTATCAATTATACCATAAATCTTGGCTCTGGAAAAATTTATGGATCGGCTTATCTCCCCAACTGTAGACTCCTTGGAAACTAAAAGTACATGATAAATCTGGGCCTCGTCATCTGAAAAACCTAACTTCTTGAGTATCGTGATCTGTTTCTCGGAACTCCCTTTTTGATGTTGCTTAGATTCTGCCATCCAAAATAGATTTGAGTATTAGTATATAAATGTTTTATATTTTAAACACTTAGTCTTACCTTTATATAGTAATACTACTTATTAGGGCTGATTAGAATGACTGAAGTTGTGATTTGTGGTTATGTGCGCTCTGCCTTTACTCCTGCCAAAAAAGGCCAACTAAGTAAAACAAGGCCGGATGACCTAGCGGCTGAAGTGATCAAGGGTCTCCTCGAAAAAACGGGTGTGAAAAAAGAGGATGTCGAAGATTTGATTATAGGTTGCGCTTTTCCAGAAGCGGAACAAGGAATGAATCTAGCACGGAATGTTGTATTTTTGACTGGGCTTCCGATGAATGTTGGTGGTGTTACTGTAAATAGATTCTGTGCTTCATCAATGCAGGCCATTCATCAAGCTGCTGGAGCAATACACTCAGGAGCTGGAGATCTATTCATTGCAGGTGGTGTCGAATCCATGAGTAGAGTTCCAATGCCAGGTTTCAATCCTATGCTTAATCCAAGCCTAGTGGACATGGATGCATACATTGGAATGGGGCACACAGCCGAGAACTTGGCACAGAAATATTCGATATCCAGAGAGAGGCAGGAACAAATGGCTCTGGAAAGTCATCAGAAGGCATCTAAGGCAATTGAAAAAGGTGAATTCAATGACGAGATTATCACAGTTAATGACGTAAGTAAAGATGGATGTATTAGGCCAGATACCACCCTGGAATCAATGGCCCAATTAAAGCCGGCCTTTGACAAAGAAGGAGTTGTTACCGCGGGAACTTCATCACCTCTTACAGATGGTGCAGCAGCCGTCATTGTTTGTTCAAAGGATTACGCAAAATCGAACAAGTTGAAAATGCTTGCCTACATACGAGGAATGGCAATTTCAGGATGCAGTCCTGAAATCATGGGAATCGGACCTGTTTTGTCCTCGCAGAAAGCACTGAAAAGAGCGGGTTTGAAATTAGAAGATATTGATATTATTGAAATGAACGAAGCGTTTGCGGCTCAGAGTCTGGCATGCGTGGATGAGCTAGGGATAGACATGTCAAAGCTCAATATCCATGGTGGCGCAATTGCAATGGGCCATCCATTAGGTGCCAGCGGGGCTCGGATAACTGGAAAAGCAGCATCGTTGCTCCAGAATAAGGGAGCAAGATATGCTCTATCAACCATGTGTGTTGGCGGTGGACAAGGATGTGCAACTGTCCTTGAAAGGGCCTGATGATATAGTGAAAATTGAGAAAGTTGCTGTAATCGGGGCTGGCGTCATGGGAAGCGGTATTGCAGCCCATGTAGCAAACGCAGGTCTACCTGTAACCTTGTTGGATATTGTTCCTGAAGGAGCTGAAAATCGCAATATAATCACTGAAACAGCTGTTCACAAGATGCTAAAGCCAGTCAGAATGGGAAGCCCAACTCCACTAATGCATCGCAAGAATGCAAGACTTATCACCACTGGGAACCTAGAAGATCATCTTGATGCACTCAGTGATGCAGATCTGATTATCGAAGTTGTACTGGAAAAATTGGAAATCAAACATGATGTTTTCAAGAAAATTGACAAAGTCAGGAAAAAGAACTCGATTGTTACTTCAAATACTTCCACAATACCAAGAAATCAACTAGTTAAGGGAATGCCAAAGGAATTTGCATCAGATTTTATTATTACTCATTTTTTCAATCCTCCAAGATACCTCCGTTTATTGGAAATTGTGGCTGGGAAAGAGGTAAGTAAAAAGAAAATAGATGCCGTGACCGAATTCTGTGACATTAAGCTTGGGAAAGAGGTTGTAATCTGTAATGACACACCCGGTTTCATTGGAAACAGAATAGGAACTTACTGGACCTTGATTGGAATGGTTGAAGCTGTGAGAATGGGGCTTACTGTAGAAGAAGCAGATGCAATCATGGGAAGGCCAATTGGAGCCCCAAAAACGGGAATCTTCGCCTTAGGGGATGTTGTAGGTCTGGACCTGATTCCCCATGTGACAGAAAGCATGTCATCCAATCTCCCAAAGAATGACATGTACAATATAGGTGTAAAAGAGCAAAACAAACTGGGCATAGAAAAAATACTATCCAGTATGATTGCCGATGGTTATACTGGTCGAAAAGGAAAAGGTGGATTCTATCGCTTGAATTCGGATTCAGGAAATAAGGTTAAGGAGGCTAAAAATCTAAAAACAGGGGAATATTGCACAGCCTCCAAAGTCAGTCTAGAAAGTGTAAAGGCCGCAAAAAAAGGACTGCGAAATCTAGTTGAATATGATGATAAAGGAGGTGTATATGCATGGAAGGTCCTTTCCAAGACCCTGACGTATGCGGCTTCTTTAGTACCGGAGATAACAGACACTATTGTAAACGTTGATCTAGCTATGAAAAACGGATTCCTTTGGAAGAAAGGACCCTTTGAGATGCTGGACGATCTTGGACCTTCATGGTTTGCATCAAGAATATCAGAAGAAAGAATGAAAGTTCCAGAATTATTGGAGAAAGTTGCTGAGGGTAATTTCTATGAGGAAAAAGGAAAGGACGTTCTCTATTTCGGAACTGACGGAAAATATAGCAAAATCAGGCGACCGGAAGGATATCTCACGGCTACAGACGTGAAACGCGGACAAAAGTCAATATTCAGAAATCCCTCGGCTAGTTTATGGGATATGGGTGACAATATTATTCTGGCAGAATTCCACAGCAAGATGAATTCCATGGATCCACTAATTATGGAAGCATTAAGTGAAGCAGCGGACCAATGTGAATCTGGGAATTACAGCGGAATTGTGATTGGAAACGATGGGAGCAACTTCTCGGCCGGAGCCAATTTAGGATTATCAAGTTTTGTTGCCAATGTGGGAGCTTGGGAAGAAGCAGAAAAATTTGTGCTTGGAGGACAAATGGCATTCATGATGCTAAAGCATGGGGATTTCCCAGTAGTGGGAGCGTCTTCAGGGTTGGCAATCGGAGGAGGATGTGAGGTCTTACTCGCCTGTGACGCGGTACAGGCTCATTCAGAAAGCTACATGGGATTAGTCGAAGTGGGTGTTGGTCTTGTTCCTGCTTGGGGTGGCTGTAAGGAAATGATTACCAGATGGAATAACGACCCCAAACAACCAAGGGGACCAATGGCAACAATCATGAAAATATTTCAGAATATTGGTACTGCAAAAGTAGCGACAAGTGCCCAAGAAGCAAAAGAATTGCACTTCCTGGAACAAGATGATGAAATAACCATGAACCGTGCACGTGTCCTGCACAAGGCAAAATCCAAATGTCTCGAAATGGTAGAGAATTATGAGGCTCCATTACCGAATGAACACTTTCTGCCAGGTCCCTCAGGCAAAGCTGCACTTGATCTGGCGGTTGATGATTTAGTAAAGGCAGGTCATGCAACTCCGCACGATGTAATTGTTACCAAAGAATTGTCACACATCTTGAGTGGTGGAGATACCGATCCAACTGACACTGTATCCGATGAGAGAATACTTGAGATGGAAAGGAAAAGTATAATCAAACTGATGAAGACGGAAGGAACCATGGATCGTGTCGAACATATGCTAACAACCGGAAAACCTCTGAGGAATTAAGATGGTCCAATACAAACCCCCTAACCGAGAATATGAATTCATCCTACGTGAGGTACTGAATGTGGAAAAGGAGTTGGCAGGGTATGAAGGATATGAAGAAGCAACTTGGGACATGATCGAAATGATTAGTGACCAATTTGGGAAAATGTCAGAAGAACATTGGCTCCCTTCAAATAAGGACGGAGATGAGATAGGTGCTAAATTCGAGAATGGGAATGTTACCGTACCACCAAGTATGAAGAAGGCTATAGACATATTAATTGAATCTGGCCTGACTGCCCTGTTTGGACATCAGAAATATGGTGGAATGGGATTTCCAAATGTACTTAATGTTTTTTCTGATGAAATATCATGCGCAACTAACATGTCTCTAGGAATCTATCTGGGACTTACGAAAGGGGCCTATAACTGCATATATAGCCATGGAAGCGAGGAATTAAAAGAAACTTACCTTCCAAGATTCCTGACAGGAGAATGGTTTGGAACCATGTGTTTGACCGAAGCGCACTCTGGAACCGACTTGGGACTTATTCGAACCTCAGCTAAACCTGTAGGTGATTCATATAATTTGAACGGGCAGAAAATATTCATTTCGTGCGGAGAACACGATCTGTCAGAGAATATCATACATTTGGTTCTTGCAAGACTGCCTGATGCACCCAAGGGAGTCAAAGGAATCAGCCTATTCATAGTTCCAAAATTCCTAGTCAATGACGATGGAACATTGGGAGAAAGAAATAATGTAAAATGTGTTTCAATTGAGGAAAAAATGGGAGTACATGGGTCAGCAACATGCGTTCTGAGTTTTGAAAATGCTGAGGGCTACCTAGTAGGAGAACCACATGATGGCCTTGCAGCTATGTTCTCAATGATGAACACTGAAAGAATTGCTGTAGGATTACAAGGACTTGGTCAGTCCGAGATTGCATACCAAAACGGACTTGCCTATGCCAAAGATAGGATCCAAGGTCGTGATTTGAAGGAGCCCAGGAACCCAGACGGTGAGGCTGATCCTCTGATTGTACATCCTGACGTTAGACGAATGCTGATGAGATCGAAATCCTTGATTGATGCTGGCCGAATGCTGGCCTGCTGGACTGCACTTGCAATCGATAAGTCAGAAAAGGATCCTGATGAGAAGGTAAGAAAGGAAACTGGTGATTTGGTAGAATTGATGACTCCTATAGTCAAAGCATTATTGACAGATTACGGAGTTGAGATAACATACGACATGCTACAAGTCCATGGAGGACATGGATACATCAGAGAATATGGCATGGAACAATTCTCCAGGGACGTCAGAATAGCACCAATCTGGGAAGGGACCAATGGGATTCAAGCCTTGGATCTGGCAGGTAGAAAGATGCCTCAACATATGGGCCGGCTATTGAGAAGATTCTTCCATCCAGCACTGGATTTTATAGAGCAGAATAAGGAAGACGCGGATATGAAGGAATTTGTTGTACCTTTCTCAAAAGCATTGAAAGGATTACAAAAAACAACCCTCTATATGGCTCAAAAAGGTCTTGGCAATCCATATGAAATTGGAGCTGCTGCAACGGACTATCTAAGGCAGTTCGGACTTGTAGCAATGGGCTATATGTGGTTACTAATGCTCAAAGTAGCATTTTCAAAGAGAGAAAAAGACGATTATTATGAGCACAAAATCATATTGGCGAGATTTTTCTTCGAAAGAATACTGCCGGAAACACTTTCAAGAGCCATAACAATCAGTTCCGGATCGAAAACAATGATGTCATTGCCAGATGATGGTTTTAACAGTAATAGCCAATTCTCAGGAGTTGTGTGAATCAATGCCTGAAAATAGTGTGTTTAAAGATAATCTTTTCGCGGGAAAAAAAGTATTCATAACTGGAGGGGGCACGGGAATGGGATTAGGATTTGCACAAGCCTTTCTTAATCATGGAGCCGAGGTTTTTATCGCCTCCAGAAAGGAAGAGAAATTAGCTGAAGCAGCCTCTGAAACCAAGAAGAAATTTGGTAAGAAACTACTCTGGAAGACAATGGATGTAAGAAAGAATGAGACTGTGGAGGACGTTGCTGAATTTCTAAGCTCGGAGTGGGGAGAACTGGATATTCTGGTCAACAACGCCGCCGGAAACTTTGTTGCACCAATAGCTGCCATGAGCGAGAATGCCTGGAGGTCTGTCGTGGATATTGTTCTGGACGGGACCTTCAGAGTCTCTAAAGCTTGCTATCCACTTCTTAGAAAGGCAAAGAACGGAGCATCTATCGTCAACATAATTGCAAATTACTCCTGGAATGCAGCACCTTTTGTAGGACATTCCGGAGCTGCAAAGGCCGGCGTTTTGAACCTGACACGGACACTAGCGCTAGAATGGGCCGATGATAATATCCGGGTGAATGCCATGTGTCCAGGGGTAGTCTTGACGGACAATGTCAAACAAAATCTGATGATTGATGAGAATACGGCAAAGATGTTCGAGGATTACATTCCCACTGGAGGAGTTACAACTCCTGAGAAAATGGCGCAGCAGGTACTGTATCTATGTTCACCTGCGGCAGATGTTATTACTGGTGATATGCTGATTGCTGACGGAGGACAATGGCTGGTTGGCAATGCCTTCTATCAAATGGGGAAAAAGTTTCTAGATGACTGAGAAAAACTGGCCCGTCACAACTGAGATACCTGTACTATGGGGTGATATGGATGCGTTTGGACATGTCAACAATATAATTTATCTTAAATGGTGTGAAACTTCACGAATTGAGTTATTCTGCAAAGTCTGGGACCTCGATGCTCTAAAAATGGATGATATCCTTGATACCAACGCGGTAACCCATGCGAAAAACGTCAAAAGCGGAATAGGGCCTATTTTAGCAAACTTCAATACCAATTATCGGATTCCAGTTGTTTGCCCTGACACTATATATGTCAAGACCAGAATCAAGCATATTGGAAATACATCATTTGGAATAGAGCACCAGATAACCAGCAAGAATAACGGTTCGAAAATAGTGGCTGAGGCTGACAGTGTCGTGGTCATGATCAATTACAAGACCGGTGAGAAATTCCAGATTGATGATGATAACCGTAAGAAACTAAAGGCCTTCACCTAGAATCGCAGGGAAACCTATGGTTTTGCTGATTCCAGACTACTGAACAGCTATTCTTTTTCTTTAGCCAAATGCCCATCGCTAGAAGGTACATCATCTCCACCATCTCCTTCTTCATCGTCGTCAGAATCTGATTCTTCATCACCATCGGATGAGTCATCAGCTGCTTCGTCCTCGGTTGATTTCTCTTCGACAGTGGCCATACTTGATGAAGGCTCAGCTTCACTACTAGGTTCATCCATGCCTCCACCGGAAATTGCCCCACCAGTCTGATAATAAACATAGAAACCCACCATAAGGGAAACCATTGCAAGACCAATCAGAATAGTGGGCAAGGTTTTTGTACCCAATGTATAAGACGCAACCTTATCTTTTTCAGCGTCTATCTGTCCATCTACTGTTTTTTCTGTATATGCTCCATTTAGCGTGAGAACAACCATCTCATGGCCCTGATAATACTGTGCAAGGGCCTGAAGTTTAGCTGTAGAAGCTGCTGCTTCCTGGGATTCCTGTGTATAATTGGCTACAATGTCTCTAAGCATTGCTCCATCGAAACCAAGCTGAGCAGGTGTGGCGTTTCCTTCTTCGTCAAAAAATCGGGCATCATCCTTACTAGGAACAAAAATCTGTATCGAATATTTTTGATCCAGAACGGTTCCTGTTACCGGATCTACCCAAACATCCTCATAATAATCCATTACTAAACCAGTTCCAAGATTCTCATTATAAAGCGAACCTGAATTTCCGGGGATATTAGTTTCATTAGCATTGAAATGGAAAGCTAATGTTCCATTAACATCGGTCTCACTGATAAATGTATAATTTTGTATATGTAGATTGTGCATAGCATTTGGCCAAGAAGCATCTGCTGCAGGAATCCAACAGGTTCTATCTGTTACACTTATTGTATCGCAGGTTGGGGAAAAGAAATTGAAACCGTCACCATCTCCATCTGAATCATAATACCCATCTTCATACTGGAGAGAGGTTCGGCTAACGTTATAGGTCACATTAACTAATTCTTGAAAGCTATCAGTATCTGGATTCTCAATATTATCGTTGTCTGCTCTATAAGAATCCCAGCATCCATCTGAACTCTGAAATCCATAATTTGGTGATAACATTGTTCCGTTCTCATCATACTCATTTTCAAAGATTCTTAGATAACCAAGAACATTAATGTGTGTATCTGTAGACGATTCCTTATTGACACATCCTGCTCTGAAACCTGTTGCATCATAATAACGAGTTTGGTAAGTTGCTGTGTTAATACTACCTACTCGACCCTCATAAAATGTTGTAAAATTGAAATTATCCTCTAAGTATAGCATAGTTGGAGCTTCCATGTAAACTGTAACATTATAGACACGAGCTATGACTCCCCCTAATTCAGTACCTACTATCTGTTCTGTTCTGTAGGAGAACCACATGGGTGCAGAACCGGGACCTGCACCACTGTTTCGACCCTCAAATGTGTTTTTAAGAAGTTCTAAATCGCTACCTGCACCAGGCACAAAAGTCATCTTTGTGCCAGCTTCTGGTTCAGCACTACATGTAATGACCTCTACTCCATCCATTGTCCTCTCATCTGAACAGGTAAATGTATCGTCGTAGTCCCCATTCACTGGATTTGGGAAAACATACTCCTTACCTGTCTCTGGAAGATTTGTAGGAGTCCATGCTCCTTGTTTGCCATCAACTTCGTAAGTTTTACGATTTAATAATGCGGGATTATCACTAGTGTCTGATATAGTACCTAACCAAACTCCATCTCCATCAATTCCATCTGTAGTTAGGCTGAAATTTTGTGAAAGACTAGTATAATCCTCACCACTAGGTTTTCCTACAAGATTAAGAGTAGCACCACCACCATCTTTAGCTTTTGTTGGCTCATAGGATCCGCTACCCACGTCATCCACAAAAGCGCCAGTGCCCGTTTCAGTATCTAAATCAAAAGTTTTGATATCACCGTCAAAATAATAATTCACGTCAAAATCATTAGGTGCTAGAAGACCGTTAGGGACCATAACTCCCATTACATACGCTGATATTAGCAGAAATACTGCTCCTGTGGCCACAAAGGCCTGTGCTGTCCATTCGGGTAGATTCATGTTATTCATGATTTTTCTCCCAATGCCGAGGCAAAGAGTTGGTTCCAGATTTCTCTAAAACACTTATTGACTCTAAAAAAAAACGTATATAACCTTTGCCATCCCTTTTCCAAATATAAATCAGGCCTTCAATTCTTCAAGTTTAGTTATGAAAAGTTTGACTTCTTCAACACTCCAGTCTGAGTAGAACTCTCCAAATCGGGACCAAGCCTCAGGGTCCCCGTCTGCCATTCGATACAAATCCACAAGAGTTGCCTGGATCTTGCCCTCATCAAAACTCTCAGAGTAATCTGCCAGTCTTTGTTGCACTTTATCTTGATCTACCTTGTAACTGGTATTAATGGATAAATCACTAAATTCCAGATAATCTCCCAACAAGGACTGAGGTACGTACAAAATATACATCCCTGAGAAAAATACGCCAAACTGGAAAACCAGATAGCCCTCAGAAGCATGACCAAAAGTGAACCAACCATTCTCTCCCGAATACAACTTTGTATAGTAATAGTAGCTGATGAAAGTACATATAAAAAAAGAGGGAACTGATAATAACCAATCCGTAAGGCTGATAGAGCGATCAGCCTCTGGAATCTCACCCAAGATACTATATCTCAAACTATATATTTCAAGAATCATCCAATACATTAGGAATATTGCTAAAAAGATTAGAATCAAGGCTACAAAAAACCAAATATAGCCTTGTTCAAACATAACAAAAAGAATTATTGTCCCAAGAGCAGTCAGCCAATAAACCCCAATTAACCAGATTCCGTGCGACCAGATTTTGTGAAAAAGCTGCTGTAGACACATTATACAGGCTATTCCCGAGATTAACCAGACCGGGGTGGAGATTAGATGAAATTCAATTCCAAATAGTGGAAGTGATATAAGTTTTCCAATACCTGATTCCATATATCCTGAAAATAATGAAATTGTAAACGTCAAAGTAGACAAAACCAGTAGGAGTGAATCTTCAGCCGACCTCTCCAAATTGAACTGGCGTCCTAATAGACCCATAGTGTTAAGGTTAAAAGTTAGTACAAATAGATTATGCGTGATAGTGGCAACTAATTTTCCTCCATTGCCTGTTTCAATAAGTCTCCCATAGTCAGACTCTTACTGGATTTCTTGGAATTCGGCTCTGGATTGCTTTCCACACTCTCAGTTAACTTGATCTTCAAGAAATTCTCCAATTTCTTTATCAATTTCTCATTGGGACGCATATTGCCGGACTCGACAGACGCGACTATTGACTTTTTCTCGGATATCTGGCTAGCCAGAGTGGCATGGTCAAAACCTAACTTTTCCCGGGCCTGTCGTACCACGACGCCATAATCACTCACTAAAACACTTTCATCTGTCTCAATCTCGTGATATCTTGTCTTCATATTCCTTTTTTGAAGAGTTTGGGCCACATATGCCCTGTGCCCCACAGACTCCCTATGTGTTGGTTCTGAACCTGAATCACTGCATGCGCTACAAACCTGCAGAACCGAACCTGATATTTTACAAGATGTCAAAAAGGCTGATTCGGCACCACACATCTCACACAACATATGTAAATCAAAACTGATATATATCTAAGCCAATTAAATGTTTAGTGATTTAAAGTGGCTTCAGAAGAAAGTGAAGGTGATGTCTCGGCCCCTACGGAGGACGGGAACAAATGGCTCATAGAGGAAACTGAAAGATTCGAATCCGAAAAAAGACAACTGGAAAGCGATGTTTCGAGAATGAAAAGGGAGAATGCACACCTCAAGGGTGAGCTGGCCAGACTAAGGGCACCTCCTCAAGTCATAGGTACTGTCAGAGATATTCTTGATGACGGAAGAGTCAGTATCAAATCCAGCAGTGGACCCGATTTTGTAGTTCATATCTCAGAAGGTATCGACAAAGATAATCTGGGAGTTGGGGACAGGGTAGCCCTTCACCGCCAGACTTTAGCTATCTTAGAGACGCTTCCCTCTGCTAAGGATCCGCTTGTAATGGGTGCTGAAGTAGATAGCAAACCAATTGAGACCTATAAAAATATTGGAGGCCTGACTGAACAACTGGATGAACTTAGGAGCACTATAGAACTGCCTATGCTTCATCCTAAACGTTTTTCCAAGATAGGAATTGAACCGCCAAAAGGTGTCTTGTTGATAGGTGCACCTGGAACAGGGAAGACACTGATGGCCAAGGCTGTAGCGAATGCTACGAATGCGACCTTTATTAGACTCATCGGAAGCGAATTGGTACAAAAATACATTGGAGAGGGAGCTAGACTGGTACGTGAGCTTTTCCAATTGGCCCAGGAGAAGGCTCCAAGTATAATATTCATTGATGAGCTGGATGCCGTTGGAGCCAAAAGAATGGACGTCGGTACAACCGGTGACCGGGAAGTACAGAGAACACTAATGCAACTACTTGGTGAATTAGACGGATTTACTCCTAGGGGAGAGGTTGCGATAATGGGTGCCTCTAATAGACCGGATATCCTGGATGAGGCTTTATTGAGGCCAGGAAGGTTTGATCGAATCATCAAGATTCCACTACCCGAAGAAGAGGCCAGATTGAAAATAATAAAGATTCATACTGCTAAAATGGCTATAGCAAAGGGTGTGAATTACAAAAAAATGGCAGCTGAAACGGATGGTCTTTCCGGAGCAGATCTCAGAGCTGTATGTGTAGAGGCTGGTATGGGTGCAATCAAAAACAAGAGAATCAAGGTTTCTTACAAAGATTTCAATTTAGCTCTTGAAAAGATTAAGAATCGCCTGAATGAGACGGATATATCCGAACCAGAAGGTGGGCTCTACTATTGAATCAAGAATCTGCAAAAAAGAATGCTGCTAAAGAAGCCATAAAGTTTGTTGAGCATGGAATGGCCGTCGGGTTAGGTACTGGATCAACCGCTTCGATTGCTGTTGATCTTCTTGGAAAAAAATTATCAGAAAATTTTCAGATTACAGGTATGCCCACATCAATTGAAACAAAAAAACAAGCGGAAAAGTGGGGTATGAATTTGATTGGTATTGATGATAGGGATTCTATAGATATTGCAATCGATGGAGCAGATGAAGTTTCTCCCAGTCTAGATTTAATCAAAGGACTCGGGGGAGCGCTGCTAAGGGAAAAGAAAGTTGAAAAAAAGGCGAAAGAATTAATCATAATTGTTGATGAAACCAAGGTTGTTCAAAGACTAGGTGTTGGGCCTCTACCTGTGGAAGTTGGAACTGAGAATCACGATTCGGTAGCCAGAGAGATTGAAAAACTGGGATGTAGAGCAAAACTCCGTACTGATGAAAGTGGAAATGCTTTCGTTACGGACAATGTGAATTACATTTATCACTGCTATTTTCCTGAAGGAATAAAGGATCCTGAAGAGATGGATGCAAGACTATTGAGTATTGATGGTGTAAAAGATACCGGCCTATTCATCAACATGGCAACCAGAGTGATAATAGGCAAAGAAAAGAGCACCGAAATACTGGAATGAATTTACTTACTGCGCTGTTCCTTGGCTTTAGGTCTGAGGCCTTTATAATTGCACTTACGACACTTCACAGCCTTCCACGCATTAACTGCATTACATTGCATACAGATTTTCTTGCTAAACAACCGGGCTTCAGCCTCAGGAAAACGTGCCATGCGGGCGCCGTAGAGGACGTAGTTATAATGATTTGTGCAAAGAATCGCGATAAACAAACAAAAGAACTAATAAACAAGCTCCCAGTGACTCAACATGAGTCTGTGGCCCAAATGGGCGAATCATGTTCGAGGTTTCTAGCAATTGAGTAGAACTAAGGCATGCTTGGAATATCCGCAAGCAACACTTACCATTTCCTTTGTAGGAGAGGCTTAAGATAGTGGTTTTTCTATCCGTTTTTACGTCATTAACCGATGGACTGGAAAGTCCGGAATTACAGTGGGGCAGGATTTCATTTTTTCTTTTCCTAGCTTTAGGTGTATCTTTTCTTTGTTCTTTGTTAGAGGCGATTATCTTATCAGTAACTTGGTCTCACATAGAAGTTCTAGGTAAAAAAGATAAAGGCAGTGGAGTCAGACTCAAAAGGCTGAAAAGTAATATTGATCAACCACTGGCTGCTATACTGACGTGGAATACCATCTCACACACTATTGGTGCGGCCGGAGTTGGTTCTGAATTCCATAAATTGGGGAATGAATGGTTTACTGCAGCATCAATTATCCTAACTATATTGATTCTGGTCTTCTCGGAGATAATACCTAAGACCCTGGGTGCTATTTATTGGAAGAAAATGGCCCCGACCTCGGCTTATGCATTAGAAGGACTAATATGGATTACCTGGCCTATTGTAATAATTCTGAACAATTTCTCTAGGAGAATTGCTGAAGGGAATGAAGACCAGAAGGAGATGACACGTGAAGAAATGATTGCTGTAGCTGAAATTGGGGAGACCCAAGGAGCTCTGGAAAAACAGGAAACTCAAGTAATAAAAAATCTTTTGACCTTAGACAAGATACTGGCTGAGGATGTTATGACTCCTAGCACTGTAATGATGGCCATTCACCGATCTGAAACGGTCGGAAAAGTTGTGAAAGAGAATACTCCAATCCCTTTCTCAAGGATTCCTATTTATGATGAGAATATTGATGATATTATAGGAGTGGTCTTCAGAAGTACACTACTGGAATTGCACAGTAGAGATGAAGCTGACACCAAGATGGAGACTCTTGTATCTGAACTATCTACTGTCAACCCCGAAGACTCTATTGCAACTTTATTGGAGGAGTTTCTTCGGAAAAGGGAACATATCTTCTTAGTTGTTGATGAATATGGTACCACCCAAGGAATAATAACTCTAGAAGATGCAATGGAAACTCTGTTAGGTGCTGAGATAGTGGATGAATCAGACTCAGTAGAGGACATGCGTCAATTGGCTAGAGAGCTATGGGAAAAGAGACGCAAAAAAAAACTAATCTAAAGTTTGAATAGAATACCATGCTTTTATTCGACTTGCGGTCCAAATTAAACTAGGTAGAATAAAAATCGCGATTATAACTGAGTACACAATTGTGGCTGCAGTTATAATTCCAAAGTTTCGTACCAGAGGCATAGGGGACAGAAACAGGACGGCGAAACCACAGACCGTAGTAAGGCCTGAAATCAGCAACGCAGAACCTGTACGCTTGATTGTAGTCTGAATCGCTTGCCTCTCACTCTTATGCTCTATTTCTTCTCTAAATCTCTCTACAATATGGATTGCATAATCAATTCCAAGACCTATGGTCAAAGCAGTTACCATTACAGTAAGCACATTGAGAGTTATTCCCAAGGCAGTCATTGTTGCCATAATCCAGACTGTTGCTAGAATGGTAGGTAAGATTGCTAGAATTGCCATACCAAAATTACGATAAATAGCAATCAATATGATAGCTGCCAAGACAATAGAAGTCAGAGTTGAGCTGATCTGAGTAGATTGAATCTCATTAACTGTAACACTTGTCAGAACATGACCGCCTGTAAAACTAATCTTGTAAGCACTCATACTAGAGGGGACATTAGCTTGAAGCTCAGCCCGCATGAATTCCAAGCCATCGTTATCAAGCTCATGAATGGTATCTGGCCCAATATAGACCCTGATTACTGATGAAGTATACTGCCCATTTTCATCTCTATGCAGAACATGGCGTATTTTATCCGAATATGACTCACCAGTGAAAGAATCTGCAATATCAAGGTCTCTTTGGTAAAGATAGTCATATAGATTCTTCACATCTGAATCTGTAGTCTGGCTGAAGGATTTTGATTGATAAGTAAGATTAAAAGTATACTGTAATGATTGAACATAAATATATTTTTCAGAATCATGAACTGCCGAACCATAGACTATAGAATCTGGTGAACTGTCTTGAAGATATGTGAATTTGACACGGGCGCTGTCGGCCCCTGGAGGCACCATAGTTGAAGCTTTAGAATAAGAAGACATATCGGAATCCAAAAACAGGCCATCCAGTCTCTTAGAACCAACCTGATTGTTACCTTGATACCAGATAATCTTTACTTCTAAAGACGAAGATACGATAGACTGTTGATTGTTCCAACTTACTTCAATCATTTCTCCCGGAGTCACTTGAAAGAAATTGGTGAGAATCCATTCATGGGTCGAATTATTACCATGACTCACACTGTACTTCTCAGAATCTATAGCCTTCTGAGTAAGCTCATGAACCGATTCAAGACGGGCCTCGGCACCTACCTGAATAGTATATCGATCATCATTCAGGCCACAATTGGCGATATTGGATGGGCATACCCCTTGCTCCCCTTCTTTGAATTCATATAAACCATCCAAAAAGGTAGTGGTTGCCACTGGGCCCTCTATTAGTATCTGGGATTGGGAATAGCTGGCTCCTCTAAATTCAGTCTGAATCTTGTCTGCTGTAACCATTATTTCCAGATCATCTGAAAGAAAGTCATCTAAAGTGAACGACGTGTCAATCTGAGAAGCACCCATCATCGCTAGTAGTGTGATAATCACCGCAGTTGAGACTATTGCCTGAGGATAGCTATCCACCAATTCAGAAACCCGCGATATAGTATTCTCAACCAATTCAGAACCAGGGACAACTGAGGTCATTTGCTCTGAACCTGAATCTAAAACATATCTTAGAGATGTATAAAACAAAATAGTCAATATAAATGATGAAAATATGCCTGCAGCACACAATAAACTGAAATCACGTACTGGACCAACACCTCCACCTATTCCAGACAAGAAAGCAATTATCGTTGTGATTACAGCTAAAGTTAGCGCCCTGCCTGTATGAGTCTGAGAGTCAAGAAGCGATTCCTCTACTGAATTTCCAGCATTTATACCCTCTTGATATCTACGGCTTATATGGACCGAAAAGTCAATTCCTAGACCTACTACCAATGGTACAACAGCTACATCGATTGCAGTAAATGTGATCCCCATCAAAACACCAAAGGCGAATGTCCAGATAACCGAAATTACCAAAGTAATTATTGGTAGAATTACATAGCTCCAATGCCTGAATGTAAGCCACAAAAGAACAACCGTAACAACAAACATGCCAATTGCCATTAGCAAATTAGTCTCTCGTGTTGACGCATCAACATCAGAGGCGAGAAGATGAACTGAAAAGGCTTCAGCCTGAATATTAGTTCCTGACTCATAATTGTGATTATTGGCCAGGATTCTAATCTCTTGTCCAATTTCCTTTTTTTGTTGAGTCGTCAAATCTGGTTCGAGATTAATCATGATAATTGTTGAGTTTGCCGTTGGAGCAGTCTTATTATGTTCAGGAAGAACAAAATTATTCATATTCATATTACGATTTATTAGAACATCGGCAACAAAATCGACATCTGCCCAAGTATAATTCCCTTCAGTATTTGAGGACGTTATGGAATCCCAGACCCTATCCCAATTAGAATAATAACAATCTTCATTGGATTCATATTGTCCATTACCATTAGAATCCTCATATTCAACACACCTTTCACTATTAACCTCATTTAGTGAGGTACCACTATCTCTCAGTGACTTATCAAAGAAGCCTGCAACCGATAATACATCCTTGACACCGGTAATCTTTGAAGATTCCTGATGTAATACAAGAATATTTGCCAGATTCTGCATGGTCAAGACGTTACCGCCCACTGAGGTAATATACAGATTAGCTACACTAGAATCCCTTCCAAATTGATCCGTTATTTTGTCGTAGGTCTCCACTTCCTCGGATTGGGGTAGAAACGCCTCTACATCAGTTGCAAATTCAACCTCTAAAAGCAAAGGGGAGGCGAAGAGCGTCAGCAGTACTACGACCCCTATTATTGGTCTTGGGCTATCAATCGGAAGGCGTGCATAACGCTCTAACATACTACCTTGCATAAGACACTCCGTTAAAAATTGTTGTCAGTGTCCTAAACGCCTCTTGCGTTGCTGAAAAGAACGAATTGCTCGCAAGAAATCAATCTTTCTCAACTCAGGCCAGAAAACATCTGCAAAATATAATTCAGAATAAGCTAATTGCCACAACAAAAAATTACTTACCCTTTCCTCACCCGAAGTTCTCAATATCAAATCAGGATCTGGTAAACCGCTAGTGTATAAATTATCAGATATCAAATCTGCATTAATCTGACTACTATCGATTTCACCACTTTTTATTTTCTCTCCAATCTTTTTCATTGATCTTACTATCTCTTGTCGCCCTCCATAAGCTACTGCCAGACTATAATTGTAATCTTTGTAATCCTTAGTCTGAGACTCTGCATATTCTATAGCTTTAACCACTCTATCCGGCAATAATTCACGGTGTCCCAGAGCTCTGACTCGAACTTTATTTTTATGGACACGGGGGTCATCCCCGGCGCTTCTGAAAGATTCTTCGAAAAGATCCATCAACACCTCAAGTTCTTCGTCTTCTCTCCCAAAGTTCTCCAATGAAAATGCGTAAACGGTCAAGTAACGAATGTTTAGGTTCCGACACCACTCCGATAAATTCTCCAGTGTACCCTTTCCTATGATATGGCCCTCATTAGGGTGCAGACCAAGACTTTCAGCATATCTTCGGTTACCATCCATAATTACTGCTAAATGGTTAGGCACTGGACCTTTACGGACCTGACTCAATAGTCTCTTCTCGTACAACTTGTAGACTGGAGACAAGAACTTCTTTGCTATACTTCTCACAAATTACAATGTGCAGACAACATTATAAAATAACTTTATTGGAGTCCCATGACAAGCGAATACTTGTTTGAACTGGGTGGTGAGAATAAAGAATTAGCCAAGGTTGAGGCTCGGGAGCTGCTGAAAACTGAGGGGTATAATCCCGAAACGCGTTTCGAAGAAGGTCAAATAATCATAATTAAGACCTCTCGGAAATTGGCACTAAAAACTATTCGAAGATTGGGTATGACCAAACGGGTCTCTAGGATCATACACTCATCTGAAGAAAAAGATATTGGAAAAGTCATAGAACAATTGCCAACACTAGATCTTGGAAAAAACAGTTTTGCAATACGTCAGATTTGCAGGAATATGGTTTCCGAAAGAAAAATAGCCATCAAGATTGGACAAAAAATACCGGTCGTGAATAAAATTGACCTAGATAATCCTGACGTAAAGATACTTTTCTATGCTGATTCGAGAACAATAATCTCTATTCTTGAAGAAAATTCAACTACATCCTACAAAAGTTGTCTGGAACATCATGTGAGGTACAGACCTTATTTTTCACCCATAAGTATTCACCCTAGAATAGCAAGGTCAATGGTAAACCTTGCTAACTGTTCGACAAATAATACTATCCTTGATCCTTTTTGTGGTACTGGCGGGATTCTAATCGAAGCCGCGGACATGGGAATGAAAGCAAAGGGCGTGGACCTACTGGAAAAGATGGTTGTGAATTCAAAGGGAAACCTCAAACACTTTGGATTAGAAGGGGAAATTATGAAAGGAGATGTAGGAGAATCAAAAAACCAGAGCTTTGAAGCAATTGTTACGGACCCACCCTATGGAATCGCAAGTAGTACGGGGGGTGAGAAAGTCAGCGAACTTTTGCAGAGAACCATGAATATTTTCTCGGAAGCAATGGAAAAAGGAAAAAGAATAGTAATGGCTATTTCTAATCCAGAATTAATACAAATTACTAATTTCAAGAAAATTTACCAATTCGAATGGTATATACACAAATCACTTACTAGATATATTATGGTGCTGGAAAAAATTAATAACTAACATCAATAGTCACATCGTAAGACATACTACCATCTTCGCCCTCTATTATAAATTCATAATCACCTACAGCATCTAATCTTTCACTGCTTATAGACCATGAACCATCACCTTCCTGTACATCCGTTTCATTTTCAAGATTATTTCCTTGTGCATCATTCAGCACAAGGTTTACACTAGAGGGATTAATTGTACCTGTGATTTGTTGGTTATCATCAAGTTCCCACGTGATGTATAAACTAACAACCCCTGACCCTATAGGAAATTCTATTTGATCACTTTCGCCTTCATCAACATCACCGCTTGCTTCTCCGTGATAATCATCTACCACACTTACTGTAGTCTCAGCTTCATCAGTCAAATCAGTTGAGTCGGTAACCAGAAGATTGACATAAAAATCACCTCCATCAGGATAAGTCCGTTCGATTGTCTCACCACTGTATTGTTCACTATCTCCCTCAAAAATCCATGTAAAAGTAAGTGCATCTCCATCCGAATCTGTAGAATCAGAAGCAGAGAAAAGAACAGTTTCATTAGCTTGTATCTTTGGATTGGAGGGGTTGATTCTTGCAATGGGGGGACTACTTGACTTTAGATTATCATCGGTATCATCGGTATCATCTTCAAGAACGATGACATAATAGCCATAGCCTCCAGAAGCACCCATAATCAGGAAAAGAATCAGCAATAGAAGTGTAACCTTTTTCATTTCTGATTCCAACTTGATTATGCCATATTAATAGTTACCCATGCTTTTAATCTGTCGCTTATTTCAAGAAAAGCATATAAATAGACCGCCTGAATGGCGCAACTCTGGATTTTATCCCTAAGAGGTGCATGTGTCAGACGACTCAGATTTCAAGTACATAATCCGTATAACAAATTCCGATGTCTCGGGTGAAGAGAGACTAGCAAATGCCTTAACTTCAATCAGGGGAATCGGACCCCGTATTAGCAATGCCATAATCCAGAAATTAAAACTTAATCCCGATAAACTGGCTGGAAAACTAGACGATAAGAATGTAGCAGATATTGAAAAGGCGATAATGAATCTGAATGATTATGTTCCTGATTGGTTGCTTAACAGGCAGAAAGACTACGACACTGGAGAGGATATACATCCAGTTAGTATTGAACTGAAAATGACACATGACGAAGATCTAAATCGAATGAAGAAGGTCAAATCCTACAAAGGTATAAGACATGCATCAGGTCACAAGGTTAGAGGACAGAGAACCTACTCCAATGGAAGAAAGGGATTGGCTTTAGGTGTCAGCCGTAAGAAAGGAGATCAAACATAGTTATGGGTGATCCCAAGTTCCCCCGTAAACACTATGACACGCCATCCCATCCTTGGCAGAAGGTTAGAATTGAAGAAGAGAGTGGATTAATTCATCAGTATGGACTTAAGAACAAAAGAGAGATTTGGAGAGCTAATACGAAGGTCAGAGAAATGCGGAGGCAAGCTAGAAAACTAACTGCTAACTCCAGCGATGAACAAGCTCAGAAAGAAAAGAATCTCCTCTTAGCCAAACTAAATCGCCTTGGAATGCTAGAGCAAAATTCAGGTCTTGAAGACGTCCTTAGAATGGCGCCCGCGACTATTCTAGATCGCAGATTACAAACTCAAGTTTATCTTCAAGGATTATCATCCACAGTCAAACAGGCAAGACAACTGATAGTTCATGGCCATATCTCGATTGATGGGGCTGTAGCCCGGGTTCCAGGAATATTAGTTACTAAATTACAAGAAAAGAATATATCTTATTCACCAACCTCGGCGCTGAATAGTGACCTTCACCCAGTAAGACCGGGGATTCTGGAAAAAATCGATGATCAAATGGAAGAACCGGTAGAGGAAAAGACGGATAAAAAAGAAGTTGAAGAAAAGACTGAAGAGGTTAAGACTGAATCCAAACAGGTTGAAAAAACCAAAGTGGAGAATAAATAATGAAAAAATGGGCCATAGCACACATTTTCGCCTCACACAACAATATTATCATCACAGTTACTGATTCAACCGGGGCTGAGACTATAGCCAAATGTTCGGGAGGGATGGTTGTAAGAGCCCAGAGAGAAGAATCACGACCACATGCGGCCATGTTAGCGGCCAACCAGGTGGCTGATGCTTTGAAGGAAAAGGGCATTGAAAACGTCCACGTAAAACTTAGAGGTGCTGGAGGGAAGAGAGGAGGTACACCAGGTCCTGGAGCACAGGCTGCAATCAGAGCTTTAGCAAGGGCCGGAATACTCATAACCAGAATAGATG
>CAUYZR010000005.1:0-39112 GCA_963577905.1 Candidatus Thalassarchaeaceae archaeon | reverse complement strand
AACAGCGATTCAATTTGAATTCGTAGATTCTCTGCATTTTTCGGTCCTTGATTCCATCAACATAGAGATCAAATCTTTCTTCGTCACTCAGTGGTTTTGCCCCTTCGGACCTTCTTCTATCCAGGAAGAGGTAAGTGACCAGTGCGCACCCTAAAGGTCCAAAAAGGGTGACCATAGATAGTACTTTGGTGTTTATCTCTGGATAATAAATTGCAATATTAGCATTAATTGAGTAAATTGATAACATAATGACGATGGCAATTCCATAGACGCCAATAGCGGCCCTTACAGGATCCTCTATGGGTCTTCGTTCATGCCCCCTGTTTACGACATCACCGTATTGAGGATCTATGAATGCTCCAATCGCCCTATCAATGAATGGAACGGCAACAACAAGTCCAATAATCATTCCCTGAACTAGGGTTCCCCAGACCTTTGCAGTCATCAGGAAAAAGTGATATCCAAATATTGTAAATTCAATATCCCAGGCCGCCTTTAGACATCCAAATGCCCATAGTAGATACCAATCAGGCAATGGTGGTGGGAAGGCAGTACCAGCGGTTGGGTCTGCAGCTCCATGTAAGGGAGGTGGCACAAATGCAGATAAGTAGAAGAAAAGAGCTATGACATACATACTCAGAACCGCGTCCCTTGTCAATTCATGAGGATAAAGCGGCTCACCTTTGACCAATTCAGCTTCTAGTACCGAATGGTCTTCCCGGTGTTCTAATTTGCTTACAGTATCAAGTTCGATCTGTTCACCCTGATAGTCGTCGATTAGCTCTGTAGCATCTGGTTCGCTCATTAGTGCGGTTCAGCCTCCCCTTGTATCCACACAAGAGCCATGTGTATGATTATTAAAATGGTTCCAATCAAAGGTAGAACAAAAATGTGTAACCAGTACATTCTAGTTATTGTATCTCCAGTAAGCTGAGTACCACCGAACACAATCTGAGCCATAAGTGGCCCCATGGCGGGGATGGAAGTAGCCATTTCAAGCCCGATTGAGCCCGCTGCAAATCCAAGTTCATCCCAGGGAAGCAGATATCCCGTGTAACCGAAGAAAATGGTGACCATCAATAAGATCGAACCTAGCATCCAGTTGATTTCTCTGGGATTACGATAGGCCCCTACGAAGTAAACTCTCATCATATGAAGAAAAACCGAAGCTACCATGAAGTGAGCAGACCAGTGGTGAACTGCTCTAATAATGTATCCAAAGGACACTTGGGTCATTATCAATTCCATCGACTTATATGCGCCTGAGGTCATTTCTCCAGTATCCGGGTCCTCTATGAATTCACCATTAGGAACATAGTAGAATCCTAAGTAAATTCCAGTTATTGTTAGCACGATATAAGCAAAGAACGACAGTCCTCCCAATGAGTAAAAGGGATACCAGTACCATACAGCTTTGACGTTGTATCTCTCAGTATGGGATTGAGGCATGGTTCTTCCAGTTGCAGGCATCAAGGTGTAGACCACAGAATAGTATTCTCTCTTGGCCAAGGAAACGTATCTGTGCAATGCAAATCTCTCATCGATCCATCTCCAGGTTTCAAAGATAGCTCTGGGAAGTAAACCCGTTATGTACAGATATCCAATCCCCGCAACTGCACCGATCATCGACAGGAAAATCAAGAGGAAAGTGTATTTCCTCATTAATTCTTCCAGAATTGGAGTTTCAGCATTTACTGGCAGAGCCAGCAATACCAGACATCCGATTATTGCAGCTATAATTCTGTTAAATTTCATTATTATCCTTGTCCACAATATTTCAGCCAGTCCAAATGCGTGGTCAGGCCAATCAATCCTCCGTCTTTTTCAGCAATAGGTACTACAGGTAATCCATATGGCGCCGGACCTTCCAACAATTCAGCAGCCATAACTACTCGTCCTTGTTCATCTATGTTCTTGATTACTGATATTGGGTCAAATCTTGAAAGATGGCATGGACACAGAAACATATTCTCATAGTCATTACCACTTATGGTACTGGTCCCCTCCGGTGTGAATACGGGTTTACAGCAAAGGTGTGGGCATTTGTAGGTATGATATGCCATCATAGTACTATTTCCTCCATCATCTGAGATACCTAGATCTTCCATTCCCACTTCAGTAGGGACTTTAATAAGAGCTAGTTGAATCTCACAACTCCCTAGTTCTTCCTCGAGTTCCTTTGGCCCCCAATTAACGATAGCAACATCCCAGAGTTTGAAATCCTCTTTGATGGCTACTTTTCCCCCCTTACTTTCGTACCATTTTCCACTTTCACTTTTGTAGATCAGTGTTTCATGGGCATCATCCTTGTTGCATCTTGTTACTGGAGGGGGCAGGAGTGACTTCAGTGCAGGAACTGTGAGTGCACCAGTCATCCCTGCGCCCGCAAGTCCAATTGCACCTTTCAGGAAACCTCTACGCGTAATATCCATAATTATCTCTCCAGTTTGGTGATAACTTTCCTCCTTCTCTTTTTGGCCTCCAAAACATCTGGCATGAATGATCTTCTATAGAAATCAAGCATCAACCCTAGGACTAAGAATGCCATAGCAATCGTAAATGATAAAAATTGTTGATCCCAATTCTCTAAAATACCATAAATGAAGAGCGAATCGTACATCAATTCGAGAAGCATAAGAACCAAGATTATGGCAAATATCTCTAATTGTTCTTTTCCAGGAATATTTCTCAATTCTTTCCCTAGTTCTTCGTCTTTGTAAGTTCCTAAAAGTTTCTGGGCATCTTCGGTAGTAAGTTCACCTTTTGAGACCTTTTCCAGAACTTCATTAACCTCTGTAATGTGCACTCCCCCCTCTGATTACTATGTAAGCCACTAGGATAGACAAAAGTACAGATGCTATCCCGATTAAGCCAATCCAATATTGCATTAGTGTAACTCCTAATTCGTGTATTGATACTTCACTTGAAACCTCTTGGGGCGTACCAAGTGAGATTGCAGTCAAGTAAGACCATTGGTCTCCAGAAGAAGCGGCTCCATCCACGATATTGAAATAGATAGTGAATAATGCATCGCCTGTACCCTCTGCAGGAGCGGTCCATTGGAAAGTCCAACTTCTAACCATGTTACTGTTGTCATTGTGTGAAATGTATGATCCGCCACCACCTAACCAGTAATTTTCATTTGTAACAAAAATACCTTCACTTACCTCAGCCAAGAAACCACCGTATCTCACAGATCCATCAACTGAATCAACGTTCGTATCGTTAACGGTTAATGTTATGTTGTAAGTGACTTCTGGAACATAAGTATTGGGTATTCCATTTAGACTGTACATTCCTTCGTTAAGCTGTTCATCGGTATGGCAGGTACAACCCTTAACGATAGATTCCGCGGCCCATTCGTCCCCTCCAGTCTCACCACCTCCCGGGTATCCATTGACACTTTTTCCAACTAGTAGAGCGGTCAAAAGCAGTAACGCCATCAGACTGTAATTCTTGGTGTCAGGTATAGACAAATTACGCCCCCATTATAGGTGATTTGAGAGGACAGTATCTGCTATATAAAAATATGCAGTACAAATAACCAATTTCTATCGAGCATACACGCTTAATACATCATCCATCTGATAGAAGATGAAAAGTCCAAGTCCGGTCAAACAAAGTGGCCTGATTCTGTTAGGTCTTTTCACACTCTTGTTACGTTACCCTATCACGCCCTCTCCCACAGGCACTGACAATTTCTATTATATCTCCATGGCCAAGGCGATCATATCTCATGGTCAAGTATTTGGGGCTGAAGAAGTTTTATCACTTTATGGGCTATTTCCCGGAACGAGTCCGCTTGGTGCTACGCTTCTGGCGTCAGCAGTCACGACTGTAACGGGCCTCTCAATCTATGATTACATCATTATCCATAGCATCTTTCTCTCCCTGATCTCAACATTTGGTTTCTTCATGCTCACGGGCGAGCTTACGGACAACTATAGAAGCCGTTGGTTTGCTGCTCTCTGCTTCTCACTGGCCCCTAGATTCCTTACTTTCTCGTTATGGAGATTTTCCCTCAGATTCACGTTCATAGCTCTTCTCCCATTCTTTATCTGGTTACTTTTGAGATTATCAAACTCAAAATATGGTCGGCATCCTTCTCGCCTTATTGCATTGATATCATTGTTCATCGTAACACTACCATCCCTGCACCGTATGGGCCTTCTTTTCCCAGGAATGTTTTTGGCCCTGTTAGTGGCTCACCTTCTATTTTATTGGCAGGAGAATGCTACCAATCGTGAGCGTGCAGGTAGGCAAACTCTGGGTTTCTTGATTTTTCTCTCCGGCTATTTATTTTATTTGCAATATCTGGATTTTTCTCCCTATAGTCCAGATGATGACCTTATTGGAGCCTATCTTTTCGTTGGTAATGGTGTTTTATCGTCTCTGGCAAATTTAGCAGTCTATTATCTGATAAATGTAGGGCCTTTTATTTTTATAGCTATCCTCGGTATTGTGTTCTGGATTCAGGAAGGGCGTGTCAAGCTGGGATATTTGTTCTCAATGTCCTATTTGGCACTATCCTTCTTTGTTATTTCAGATCTTCTTTACATCCCTTACCTGATGACCTTTGGGATTCTCCTTTTCATAGCACCCGGGTTCGATTTTTTCCTGGATAACCTTCAAGATCATCCCAGACGTATAGCTGCACTCTTTTCGGTTCTAACGGTTCTTCTCGTATCTTTTTCATATGTGGACCTTGGGTACAGGGTTGCAGCTCATGAAAGGGAAGCCCAGTTCTATACCTATTATGTTCGCGATAGCAGTATTTCCACGGCGCAGTGGATGGATGATAATCTGGAAAATGGTATTTTCGAATCCAATGATGTAAAAAGGGAGCGGAGAGTTGCAGCCTATTCAGATATGGTGGCCCAAATGGATTCATTACAATTATCACAGGGCATTGTGGATATTGAACGGATGGATGTTGAACGGATTTCTGTCAGGGACATGTACTGGAACACTTTAGACCATTTATGGGGATGGAATAATACAGAAATCTTCTCATTCGAGATAGGCCAGAACAGATCATTATCCGTAGTTAATTTAGGCATGCCAGATATGAGTGGTAGTCCATCCACGCTTTCTTTGGTACTCAATTATCACTACAAGTACATGCCTGATTTCACATATAGGATTTATTCCAATACGGAATTGGCGCTTTACTGGACCACGGGTTATTGAATGCGCCAATGTTTTTATACCGGTCTGACTGGCGCCATTCTCACCATAGGAGATTAGGATATATGGCAAGAATTCATGCAAGACACAGGGGGCGCTCCGGTTCTAGTCCACAGACTAGAAAAAAGAGCCCAAAGTGGTCACCTAAGGCTAAAGATGTGGAAAAAGAGATAATAAAAATGTCTTCCAAGGGGCTTTCCACGTCACAAATCGGAATTGCCTTGAGAGATACTCACGCAGTCCCTAGTGTAAAACTTGCTACTGGTAAATCAATATTGAAGATTTTGCAAGAGAACAAGGTGTCTCCATCCTTACCAGAGGATTTGACCAATCTGATGCGAAAGGCAGTCCGTCTGGGAGAACATCTGAAAGTGAACAATAAAGATAATCACAATACGCGAGCTTTACGCCTTACCGAAGCGAAGATACTCCGTCTGGCCAAATATTATCGTTCAAATAACGTTATTCCAAGTGATTGGAAATATTCTCTGGCCAACGCTAAGCTTTTGGTAGGCTGATTACCTTAGCCAGCTCTAATGAGCAATTGGAATCTTTTGATAATCAATGGTTCGGCACACCTTGTTGATTTAGATTCAGAGATAATTGAGATAGCTGGTTTTGGCCGTTTTCCTGGTGAAGCTGTACGGGGACAGAAACTAGGGTCTGCGTTTGATCTTCTGGGTGAAAAATGTTTGATTGCAAGATACGCCTTGTCAGATGTACAATCTAATCTCAAACGTGGACCTCAGATAGTCCTGCCCAAAGATATAGCCTGGATGATCTACAAGTCAGGTCTGGCAACAGGAGGTACTGTAGTCGAGGCAGGTTGTGGTTCGGCAGCCTTGACTCTGGCGCTTGCCCAAGCCATAGCTCCAGATGGTAAGGTCATCACTTTTGAGAATAATCCGCGTCACTTCAAAATAGCTGAAAAGAACTTGGAAATGAGTCCATGGAAAGATTTGGTCGAAATCCGCAGCAGTGAGTTGGGAGACAAGACCAAGGAAATAGAGGCCGAGGCAATCGTATTGGACCTTCCTAATCCTAATGAGATTATTGAATGGTCAAAGAGATCCTTGAGGATTGGCGGTTTTATATTGAGTTATGTTCCCACAGTAAATCAGGTGGAGAACCTTTTAGTTTCTCTGGAAGGATGGAAGGAAATTGAAATTGTCGAGGTTATTCAACGAGATTGGCAATCCAAATCAAATGCTCTCCGGCCAAAGACTAACATGCTTGGCCATACTGGTTTCATAATTTCTGCCAGATGGAACGGTTGATTCCGGCGTAATGATTTTAGCAACCTTGCAAATGGGCCTTAGTGTCCAATATTAATGATGTAATAATAATCGGTTCAGGCCCAGCAGGCTACACGGCAGGATTATACGCGGGCCGTGCAATGCTAAGCCCGCTGTTGTTTTCAGGATATGCAAGTGGTGGACAGTTAATGTTGACCAGCGATGTTGAGAATTATCCTGGATATCCTGAGGGAATTAGCGGACCGGAGATGATGATGGAACTTAGGTCCCAAGCATCTCGTTTTGGCTGCCAAATAGTAGACAAGAATGTAGATTCGGTTGACTTGTCTAAAACTCCCTTCAAAGTTGCTGTAGGTACAGAAGAGCACTTGGCCAAATCTTTGATAATTACCACAGGCGCAGAAGCAATTTGGCTAGATGTCCAAAATGAATCAGTTCATAAGGGCCGAGGAATTTCAACCTGTGCAACTTGCGATGGCGCTTTTTTCAGAGATAAAGAAGTCATAGTTGTCGGTGGTGGCGACTCAGCTATGGAAGAAGCTACTTTCCTGACCCGTTTCTGTAGTAAAGTTACTATCGTACATCGTAGGGAAGGTTTGCGCTCATCTCAGATAATGACAGATCGAGCCCAGAGCAATCCTAAGATTGAATGGAAACTGAACCGTGTCGTTAAGGGCTGGCTTGGGGATGATGGAAATTTAGAAGGTGCTGTTTTGGTTGATACTCAGAACAATGCAGAGGAAGACTTTTCCTGTGATGGGGCGTTTATTGCAATTGGTCATAAACCAATGACAGGTTTCCTTAACGGGCAGGTAGAAACAGATGAACAAGGATATATAATTTGGAAGAAGAATTCGATGACGAGCGTCCCAGGTGTTTTTGCAGCTGGTGATGTTGTTGACACACGTTATCGTCAGGCTATTACGGCAGCAGGGATGGGTTGTATGGCTGCTATAGACTCTGAAAGATGGTTAGAGGATAATGAACATTAATTAGAACCTAACACTTTTTAGAACCCCCATTAGTAACCTCATGTGCAGCGTGAGCTTTCTATCCGTAAGTCCGAAGATGGTGTGAGTCCTATAATAGGTACAGTTCTCATTCTGGGGATCATGGTCTCCATTACAGGGACCATGTTGGCCTGGGGTATTCCACAGATACAGCAGAGTGAGGCTTATGCGATCTATACTTCTGCACAAAACAACTTTCTGAACTTTGATGCAGATCTGGATCAGGTCATATTACAAGGTACAGGGTCATCTCGAACTTCAACGGTTTCTTTCAGTTCAGGTACGTTTGTGCTTCGTGAGAATCTGGACGAGATGCGATACTATTACACTACAGTTCCTTGGTCAGACCCCAAGATTATAGGTGTTAAGAATGGTGCAAAAACTTTCGCCATGACCGATTCCAAAGCCGTTGTCAGCGACTACAGCGTCAGTTTGACCTATCCCAATGGAACAAGCTGGACAGGCACAACCTCCGCGCTTCTTGTGACGGGTTTTCCAGAGATTGTTTATGGGGTCAAAGCAACGTATACGAGTACAGAAAACACAACCCAAATTGGCGGTTTCTTCGTTTATGGAGTTGATTCTTTGTCCTACAAATATTCATCGGTTTCAGGTGTCTACAAAATGCGAATGTTCAATGGTGGCCTAGTCGCCAAGGAACCTGGAGGCAATTTCTTTGTGAGTTCCCAGCCTTTGATCAGGTCCATAGAGAATTCGGATTCTTATTCTTCATTATCACTTTACCAGACCGATTATGACATGGCTTTATCATCTCCTAAATCGATTATGGCAGGTAACTACAATTTTGAAGCTCGTAATCAGGGCGGAACCGATAATTCAGTCACTATCTATTCATTACGAATGGGTTTTACAGGCGATAGTTCAATGGCCCTAAGAAGTTACTACCTTTCTAACTGGGGGTTTGACAGTAATACGTATTATTTTACTAGTTCAGAGTCTACTACGGCAGCTAATATGGGTTTTGAGGAGGACATAGTCTATTCTCAAGACACAGCTTTTGATTTTAGGATACTAGAGAGGACCATCCATGTCACCCTTAACACACGATGATTCAGCAGCCTCGCAGTTAATTGGCTATGTTTATACAGCACTGATTTCAGTTCTGGTATTATCTTCAATAATGCTTACTTCCAGCACAATAATTAATGGCAATGTATCCAACACTGCACAGGAGGAGGCTGAACAGGTGGCTCTTTATTTTCAGTTAGCGATAGAGGATTTGTTGAACACCGTGCGTGAACACCCCACAGCTTCGCCAGTTATTAGATTGGAGACAGGTATAGAAGCCATAAATCATGGTATCCAGTACAAGGTAAATGGAACTGAAGGAGGCTTGAAAGTTACGACCCTGCAACCGAGAGGAGGTTCATTTGAGGTTACTTTTCCACTTTATCCTGCAACTGCAATAGAAACTAAAAACGGACTCCCTTTGAAGTCGACGACTTCTTATATAGTCGCGCATTATGATAATGACCTAAAGGTCGTCAGGTTGACACCAGGAAATTGAGATGAGTGCAGCAGAAGGAACATTAGATGCCGGTTCTGGATTACTTGGTCAAGAAGAAGAACTGATTGATGAATCAAAATTGTCCTGGCTCGCACGTCGTAAACTCAAGAAGCAGAGAAAAGCCTTAGATCGGAAGCGTAGGTCTGCTGAGAAAGAGGGCGTGATTCATGACTTGGTTATGGATGACATCGAGATTGGAGAAGACTTTGAAGAGCTTGATACATATCCAGTTAGGCCGCCCTATTCGTATGTCCGGGTTCTATTCGATAAAAGGGATTATTCCAGGTTTTACTATGTGGTTGAACCCAAGGCCAGCAAACAGGAACTGGATGACTTAGAAACGATAAAAGAGGTTCTTCAACGTGCTCTTAACATCAATCGTGAAACGATGGATGAGTCACAGGATGAGTTCTTGAAGCAGGCTGTAGATGACATACTGAATAGTTATAGGTTAAAATCACGTAAGAGCAACCGTGAGAAGATTCATTATTACATTGAAAGAGATTTGATTGGTTATGGTAAGGTAGACACCATGATGCGCGATCCAAATATTGAGGATGTTTCTTGCGACGGTCCTGGTGTTGAGATCTTCGTTTATCACAGAAGGTTTGAATCATTGAGAAGCAATGTTATGTGGGAGGATGAACTCGAGTTGGAAAGTTACATCATCCGTATGGCACAGCGTTGCGGTAAACATATTTCCATTGCAGAACCACTTCTGGATGCAACCTTGATGGACGGTTCACGAATTGTCATGACGCTCGGTAGGGAAGTTTCTACCAAAGGTTCTACTTTCACCATTCGGCGTTTCAGGGATGAACCTTTTACTCCTGTAGATTTACTTGAATTTAAGACATTTTCATCAATGCAGATTGCATTTTTCTGGATGGCTATGCAATATGGGATGTCTATGCTGTTTGTTGGTGGAACGGCTTCTGGTAAGACCACGTCATTGAATGCATGTTCCCTTTTCCTTCCTTGGCAACACAAGATTGTCAGTATTGAGGAGACGAGAGAGTTGAATTTGCCACATCCTAACTGGATTCCAGGATGTACAAGACAAGGTTTTGGTGGTGAAGCCGGCGGAACAGGTATGAAAGCACCAGGAGAGGTTGACATGTATGACCTTCTGAGAGCAGCTCTTCGTGAGCGTCCAGAATACATTATTGTGGGAGAAATTCGTGGTGAAGAGGCTTATGTTCTGTTTCAGGCAATGGCTACGGGTCACACTACTTACTCAACTTTCCACGCCGATTCGATTCAGAGTTTAGTACACCGTCTTGAGAACAAACCGATTGAGATTCCAAGGGTTCTGATTCCTGCATTGGATGGTATTTCAATTCAAATTCAGACACGTATTGCAGGGAAGCGAGTAAGGCGAAACAAGAACATAGTTGAGATTATTGGAATCGACCCCCATTCTCATGAATTGCTTACCAATGAAGCATTTAGATGGGACAATAAAACTGATGAATACCTATTCACAGGTAAGTCCTATATCCTCGAGAAGATTATGGCGAAGGCCAATCTCAACCGAGTTGAGATTATGGATGAGATGAAGAGACGCCAACTGGTTATTGAATGGTGTCTTAAGAAGGCAATCAGAGATTTCAAGGACTTTGCCAAAGTTATTGCAGAGTACTATGTTCATCCTGAAGACGTCATGCGTCGAGTTTATGCAGATATGCAGGTTGGTGGCAAGAAGCGTCGCCGCAAGGTCGAAGAACGAGACATGGACCTGTCAGGTTCAGAAGAAGATGATGACGTCGATATTTCAGATTTCCCACCTAAGGTCAGACAAAAATATCAGAAACGTGAGGCCAAAGAGCAGGCAGCCAGATCTAAGGGCGATGCCAAGATATCACAGACGGACGATCCAACCAAGCGCTCGAAGTTAATTGCAAAGGAGGAAGTTAGGAGGGATAAGGTCGAGACTCGACTCCAGTCGGATTTATTGAAGGATCAGGCTTACTATGTGCCGCTTAAACAACTGACTCCCTTATCCAAACAGATAGGTCTGGGTGACACTTTATCGCTTAATGTAGTTGAGGCTAGACGTATGTTGAGAGGTATCCAGTCCGAGCTTAAAAAGAAGGCCAATGCAGAAGCTAAAATTATGAAACTGGAGGATCAGCCAGAGAAGAAAGCTACTTCGGTGTCCTCTGAAGAGGACCGTGCTGCTAAGGCCCTTACAAGTCTGAAAGCTGCTTTAGCCAACAGAGTTCAACGTTCCGCTAATCCACGTTGGTGGCACAAATGGCTCTGACCGGTTTTGAAACATTTAGTAGAGTTTTACTAGGATGGTTAGGCCGCTTGCTGACCAAAGATTCGATAGGTCTCAGGAATGATCTTGTCAAAGCCAGAATTCCGCTTCTAGCAGGGGATTACGTGGCCTCTTCCATCATGCAAGTTATAGTTACATTTGTTGGTGGAGTACTTTTCGTATTGTTTCTTCTTGGTTTTCTGATACCTCAAATTGAGATGATGGAGAATCCATCTACTGGAGAAAACTTTTCAGTCTCGAACACTGTTCAATACTCTATTATTGGAATTCTAGTATTCGCCTTGCCCGCATTGGTGGGTCTGATTCAGTTGTTTACCCCTGGTTGGGTGGCTAGTAGTAGAGCCACCAATATGGATAGGCAGATACCTTACGCTGCAAGTTATGTGTCAGCTTTGGCAGCAGCTAATGCCACACCGTCACAGACTTTCAAATCTCTCGCCAGAAACAAGGACATCTATGGCGAGATCTCGAACGAGGCAGCATGGATTTTCCACAGTATGGAATTCATTGGCCGCGATCTGGTTACCACACTGAAGGAAGCCGTAGATAGAACTCCTTCCGAAAGATTTGCAGAATTTATTCAGGGAATCATAGGTACTGTGACAGCAGGAGGTAATCTGAAGTTATATTTCTTGAACAGATCTGAGTATTATGCACAGCAGAATCGAATTCATGTTAAGGATATATTGCAGCAGATGGCCCTGTTTTCGGAAGCCTATGTGGTCGTTGCCGTTGCTTTGCCGATATTTGCTATGATTATTGCAGTTATTACTTTCTGGGTATCAGGGGCAGGCATGCAACTTGAGGAGATTCACATGTATCTTTTGGTATTTGCTGGATTTCCTATAATTCAGATTATTTTTTCTGGTCTATTCTATAGTTTAAGTATGGAGATATCAACCGACTGATGACGATTAAGGGTAATTTGGAGAAGAAAAGCTACCAAGATCCACGCACGGGGGTCAAGAGACGCTGGATGGAGTACAGCCAAGTCGGTCGTTGGCTAAATGTCAGGGACAAGACTTTCGATTGGACTCCGGTTGTCGTTGTCTTTCTTTCGATTGTCTTTGCCCTCTTCTTTTTTATGATTGCTAATATCAATAATACTACAGATGCCCAGACACTGGTGGTCGATCAGGACTTTGACAAGCAATTCGACAATCCTTGGGCTATGAATGACGGTCGTTTTTCATTCACCTTTGGGCACACTTATGACGAATCAATGGGTAAGGAGAATCGTGTAGAGGCGATTTATGGTCTTGGTCTTCCAGCCATCCAAAACAATATGTCAAAGGACAATAATCCTGCGGTTGATGGAATAGAGAATGAACAGTCTGCGAACGAATGGTTCCGTAGTTATCCTGAGATATCTGCAATCGACTATGTGATATTTGGTTTAGTCTCATTGATGCTGCCTTATGGGCTTTATGGACGGCGTAGAGACCAGATTCGGTCCCGCGTTGAGGCCAAATTTCCAGATTTTCTGAGAGACCTTGCAGAGTATTGGAAGGGTGGTCTGAGCATGACCGTCGCGATTCAGACCTTGGCCAAGGGAGAGTATGGTAACCTTAACGAGGACGTTAACAAAATGGCGTCCCAGATTTCTTGGGGCATTTCATTTGGAGAGGTTCTGGATATGTTCACCGAACGAGTTACTTCACCGATTGTGACTAGAGCCGTTAGAATGGTAGATGAGGCCAATCGTGCGGGTGGTCGTATCTCGGATATTCTTCTGGCCGCTTCTTTTGATGCTAGGGAAATCAAGGCCTTGGAGACAGAAAGAAGGCAGGAAGTCGGAAGTTACGTAACGGTCATTTATGCTTCCTTCTTTGTCTATCTGGGCATTATCCTTGTTCTTGCACAAACTTTCATTCCAGCTATTGTTGATTCAGCAGCAGCTACTGGAAGCACAGGTTCCATGTCTATTGGAAACCTAACCATAAGGGAGATGAACGAGGTCTGGATTTCTACGATTTTTCTTTACAGTCTGGTAGTGCAAGGTATTGGCAATGGACTAGCGGCCGGTTTCATGTCTAATGGAAGATTATATACGGCATTTAACCGAGCATCCTTTTTACTTCTGGTTGGATGGTTTGTCTTTGAACTTACTGGAATAGGAACATCTATGATAACTCCTCAGATTTAGCTGAGGTTGAATGTACTATGAATGATACCAAAGGTCAGATGCATGTGCTTGAGGTCCTTTTGGTGGCAACCTTGTTTACTTCAGCCGTAAATGTGTCTGTGAACATTTTACCAACGAGTGATGCTAATAATCTGGAAGAAAACGACCTTTATTTTTCAGGTCTGGAGATTCTTGAGATGTTAGATGTCTGGCAGCCCTCTGACGCTACGATAGCTGCAGCACATGATGACTCAACTCTTGCCTGGTGGCTTGCTACGGATAATGATGTATCGATTAAGCAATACTTGGATGCGGGCCTCGCATCATCGGTTTCGTATCGTCTGGAAGCAACACATGGTGGTCAGACAGAGGTTATTGTGGATCGCGAGGTCCCGTCCGGGCCTGTTGTTCAGACTTTTAGGATAGTCTGGGCAGATAATGAGATATGGGATCTTAGTCTAAAGTTGTGGTATGGATATAGGGAGGGCTGATGAAGGATAATGCACAGTTACTCTTAGTTTCAGGCCTTATAATGTCAATTACACTCATTGCAGTGAGCAGTACAATCACACATTCAGTCAATCTCGGTCAGCATCAAGGCGAAAGACACGACCTCACACCTTTATTGAGTTCTATAGAAGATGATTTTCCATTAGCATTGGAATACGAGGTTGATAATGCAGCAGCTGATACGAGCTTGGCTACATCATTTGATACCACTACAGAAACTTTTGAGTCGTTATTTGCATCTAGAGGCTATCCCCTCTTCTTTACTTTAGTTTCATCCTCAGAGGATAGTGGAACATACACTTTCGTCTATAGTTTTGAAATCAATGATGGAACCATGTACATCAATTTGGACCAGACGGTTTCCTTCTGAATATTTAATCTTTGGAAAGGAATGATGATATCGTTCTTTTGAACATGCTACCAAAGCCTAGGAAACAGGTTATGACCATTCCAATAAACATGATGACATAACTCAAGTATAATTGTTCAAGGTCACTAGCGAATTGATCAGGTGTTTCACCCCCGTTGAGTGCCATAAGTCGGATTAGACCCAGCACAAATCCAACAATTATGATGACGAAGCCCCCAGTCATAATTACATCTTTGATGTTGATTCCATCTTCTGGAGGATCGGGACTGGCTTTGAACTCCTGAAAGTCACTACCATTGTCATCGTCACCGGACATGTCTCAGCCAGAAATTGCGGCTTAATAAGGTTGCCCTTCAAAATTAAGCTTTTTTATTCTCCAGCGCAGCCTTTACCAAGCCAAGATGTAATGGTGATGGCGAATCTGGTCTTGATTTGAACTCTGGGTGAAACTGAGAGGCCACAAAATAGGGGTGCCCTTCCAATTCCAGTATTTCCATTCTCCTGCCGCTCGAATCCCTTCCAGTGTATTTCATTCCTTTCGCTTCTATTTGCTCGATATAATTGGGATTTATCTCGTATCGATGCCTATGCCTTTCGAATATAATGTCTTTACCATATAATTCTTTTGCTTTTCCATCCAAAACTTTGATCTCGTGGTCACCGAGTCTCATAGTTGCTCCCATGTCGACTACATCTTCTTGCTCAGGTAAGATATCAACCACTGAATGAGGTCCATCAGGATCCAATTCAGCCGAATTGGCTTTCTTTAGACCTAGCACATTCCTAGCAAATTCAACAGTTGCTAATTGGAAACCAAAACAGACACCTAGGTATGGTATTTGATTTTCTCTTGCCCATCTAGCACTCATAATTTTACCCTCAGCTCCCCTATTTCCAAAACCGCCAGGGACAATAACACCATTGACGCCTTCTAATTCTTTGGTACTTCCTGAGTCTTCCAAATCAGGCGCCTCAATCCACCTTATTTTGACTTTACAACCTAGAACTGCCCCAGCATATCTCAGCGTCTCTTCGTGTGATATATAGGAATCCTTCAAAGAAGTATACTTTCCTACGATTGCAATTTCAACCTCTTCTCCACCATTGGAGATTCTATCTACAAAATCACGCCATTGCTTAACATCGGGTTTCTTGGCCTTCAGTCCCAATCGTTTCTCTATTAATTGAGGAAATCCTTGTTCTAGGAAAAGTAGAGGGACCTCATAAATCGTTTTGGCATCTGGAGCTGAGATGACTGCTTCTCTGGGAACATCTGCAAAAAATGCAATTTTAGCCGCAATATCCTCATTTAGGACCTCATCACTTCTTCCTACTATAATATCGGGTCTAATTCCAAGTCCCTGAAGCTCTTTGACGGAGTGTTGTGTTGGTTTTGTTTTCTGCTCACCTACAGCTCCTATGACGGGTATTAGTGTGGTATGAATAAACATCACATTCTCACGCCCTTCTTCACGACCTAATAAACGAACAGCTTCCATGAAAGGCATGGATTCAATGTCTCCAACCGTTCCCCCCAGTTCTACTACACATATGTCGGCTTTTGCATTCTTGGCAGCATTCTTTACCCCATCGACAATCTCCCTAACAACATGTGGAATAATTTGGACAGTTTGGCCTAGATAGTCTCCATGGCGTTCCTTCTCGATGACCTTTTTGTAAACTTTTCCGGTGGTTATATTGTGTTCCGAGGTTAGGTTGCAGCGTAAAAATCGTTCATAATTTCCAAGATCCAAATCAACTTCTGAACCATCCGTCATTACGAAGACCTCCCCATGCTCATATGGGTTCATGGTTCCGGCATCTACGTTCAGATAGGGGTCAATCTTTACGGCAGTTACTTTGTAGCCAGCACACTGTAACAATAGACCTGCAGACGATGAAGTTACACCCTTCCCTAGACCTGAAAGAACCCCGCCGGTCACAATTATGTACTTCATTTAACTCAACGGGCCAATATATGTCCATTGGCCACTATAAGGCCGTCGGTCAACTTAAACCCCTTTTCTCATGTTCTTTTGTGACATCATCAATCTACAAACATAGCGATAATCTCTTTTGGTTCGATGTAATGCCTCGAGGAGAGGAGAAATTCGTCTCTGTTTACATAATCATCGATGAAAAGATCGCACTCATAGAGACCGGCCCCGCCAGTTCAAATGTTAATTTGCAGAATGGTATCGAAGCAGCAGGAATAAATCTGAAGGATATAGATTATATTATTCCAACGCATATCCACTTAGACCATTTTGGAGGGGGAGGACACATAATGGATTTGTGTCATAATGCCCAAGCTGTCGTACATCCCAAAGCCTACAAGCATGTTTCTACGATTGACCGCTGGTGGGAAGGTAGTCGGGACTTTCTGGGTGAAATCGCAGAACTCTATGGAAAGCCCCGATCGATTTCAGAATCAAGGTTGATTTCAGCAGAAGATGGTTATGTCCTACCCCTAGGTCAATCAAATTTAAGGGCATTACACACTCCCGGTCATGCGCCCCATCACATAACTTGGGTCCATGGTGATGAGGCTTTTGTTGGTGATTCTCTAGGCCTTTGGTATTCAGATTTGAACGTATCTTTTCCAGTCACACCAGGGTATTATCGCCACGATTTGGCATTGGATAGTATAGATAGAATGTCTTCTCTGGATTTGAGGTTTCTTCATCACACCCATTTCGGTCCTCGCCCTGCAGAAGGTGCATTGGAACAAGTCAAAACCGAATTTGAGATCTGGATGAGTACAGTTGAAGGGGGTTACCGGAAAAATCTTTCATCTAAGGAAATAGTGGAAATTTTATTTGATACCCGGTCTGGACTGAAACAGACAGATATGAATCACGGAGTTCATCAAACAGCTACCCATCTAGGATCTGTCAAAGGAATGTTGAATTGGTTAAGGAGAAAGGATGCGTAACGTAGATAAGCTTCCTAGGATAAAGTCGCAGCCATTCCCACACGTGGTTGTAAAGAATTTTCTTGATCCTCCTACGTTGGATCTGGCGATTGATGCCTTAGCAGGTCTGGAATACGATTTCAAGGAGTCAGACCTGTTTAGTTATTGGGCAAGTATAGATTTGACTGATATCAATCATCCCGCAATCAATATACTCAGAGACGATTTAGGAGGCGAGATTTGGCGAAAGAAGGTTGCTGAATCGTTCAAAGTCAAGCAACTTTCAAGCATAGATATGGCGGCCTACGTTTACGGGCTGGGTGATTTCTTGCTTCCTCATGATGATCAAGTAGAAGGGCGGATAATAGCCTACAGTTTACACCTAACTCCAGAGATCACGGAGAAAATGGGAGGCTCTCTAAATATATTTAAGGCCAATGATGCAGGTAAATCGAAATTGGTCGATAGTATAATCCCTGAATACAATTCTTTAATCATGTTCGAGGTTTCAGATAGTTCTTGGCATCAAGTAAGTGAAATTATGCAGGATATCCAAAGGCTGACAGTGACGGGGTGGTACCATGGCTGAGATTAATTTCTATTATTTGGAAAAGCCTACTCTTTCTAATCTTAAGAGAATTTTTAATTCCGGAGATATTCCCTTTATCCGTTTGTCAAAGTTCCTTGACCCCGTTCCGATAGGATCCAAACCTAAATTTAATAGAAAAGAGAAGATTGGGTACTATAATAGGCAAGAAGGTTCAGCGATCCTAGATGACTTTTGGAAGTCATCCGAATTCATCCAGTTTCTTGAAGCCACTACAGGATTAAAACCTAAGTTCAGGGAAGCCAACCACATTTGCTATTCGGCTGGAGATTATTCACTCTTACATGCAGAGGAATCGGAGTCCCGGAGACTGACGGTTACCTATGATTTTACTAAAAGCTGGAAACAAGAATGGGGAGGTTATGACCTCTATACTTCACCTGAGAACAATCCATTGATCTGTAATAGAGACCCCGGTTCTTTGATGGCCGTTAAACTCGAGGAAAAAGATTTGTCTTGCACGCGGTATGTAAGCCAGAAGGCAGTTTCAATGGCCCAGGTGGACCGAATAATCTATGATTTAGATTAAATACTCATTTTTGAGTAGATACACAATTATTTAATGCAACTACCAAAGTTAACTTCAGTGAGGGATTAAAATAACGATAAACGATAGTCTATTGCCGATTAAAGATATTGTGAAAGTGCTGGATAAAGGTGAACCGATTCTAGTCTTTGACGATGCCCAGCGCGAAGGGGAAACAGACATTTTCTTTTCCGCTAGACATGTTACTCCAGCCAGTGTTCGTCTTCTCAGAAAACAGGGTGGAGGGATGGTATTTCTGGCATCTGACTACGCAGCATCAGAAAAACTTGGTTTACCTTTTACTCAGGATTTGTACAGTTCTATAACCCCAGATTCTGGAGAATTTGATTTATTGAAGGGTATGCTCAGCCATTCACTTCCGTACGACAAACGTTCTTCTTTTTCGCTTTTCATAAATCACAAAGATACATTTACAGGAATAACTGATAATGATAGGTCCCTCACGGCCAAATCGTTTGCAGAATTAATGCAAGAGTCCTCATACACATCTAGTACAGACTGCAAGGTCAAAATGGCACAAAATTTCCGAATCCCAGGTCATGTCCCAATCTGTATTGCAGATCGTAAACTGTTACAAGGGCGTCAGGGTCACACAGAATTGATTATTGCCCTTATGAGTTTTCTAAATCTTACTCCTGTAGCCTTAGGCTGTGAAATGTTATCTGATGATGGTAATGCTCTTTCTCCAGAAGAGGCCCAGATATGGGCCCAGGAGCAGGGATATTTGTTTTTAGAGGGCCGACAAATTGTGGAGGGATGTCAGTGAAAGTCGTAGCTACCGGAGTGTTTGACATAATCCATCTAGGCCATGCCCATTTTCTCAATGCTGCTAAGGAACATGGCGATGAGTTAGTTGTAATCGTAGCTAACGATGATACGGTTAGAAGGATGAAAGGCGAACCAGTGTTGTCTGATGAGATGAGGGCTGAGATGGTTTCTCATCTCAAACCTGTAGATCATGCGGTTATAGGAAGAACCGGTAACATGCTCGATATAATAGTTGAAGAAATAAGGCCCAATATAATTGCCTTGGGATATGATCAAAGGCTGTTCAGCACAGCTGAGTTGGAGTCTAAACTACTTGAGCGTGGTCTTGATGTCAAAGTTGTCAGATTGCACGAGATGGAGCAGGATTTAGCTGGATCCCGTAAGATAATCTCGAAGATAATGAAAATTTATCGTGAGAAGTATGGATCAGAATGAGGTTCTGTGGTTTTTTCCGGAATAGTTGAGGCAATAGCAATTGTCAATAGTGTCACAAAGCACAAGGGCCTGTATAATCTTGAGATTAAAGTACCGGATAAATTTTCGACTGACCTTCAAATCGGAGCTAGCGTTTGTGTGGACGGCGTATGTTTGACTGTATCATCGATTAAAGAGCGTACATTGAACTTTGATGTTATGATGGAAACATTAAAGGTATCAACTCTCGATTCGCTTAAAGAGAATGACATGGTGAATATGGAGAGGTCAATAAAATTGGGTGATGAGCTTGGTGGACATTTAGTATCCGGCCATGTTTCAGATATTGTTAAGATTTATCAAATCGATAAACCCGTGAACAATCATGTAATTACCTTTCAGACCACATCAGAGACTATGCGTTACATCTTTCCCAAAGGGTACATTGCGCTTGATGGTATAAGCTTAACAATTGGTGAGGTCCGCAAATCCAAGAATAAATTCAAGGTATATCTTATCCCAGAAACGTTGCGGTTAACCAATTTGGGGCAGAAGAAGGTTGGAGATACGGTGAATTTGGAGATTGAGACCCAGACCCGAAATATGGTAGACACGGTCTCAGAAATTACCAAGGAGACAATAAATGGCTAAATCAATAGGTATAGTTGCAGGCAGTTTTCACAAGGATTTAGTTGACAAGATGGTTGATGAGGCAAGAAAGACCGCCTCTGAGAATAACCTTATTGTGGAAGAAGTGTCTTGGGTTCCAGGTTCAATGGAAGTCCCATTACAACTCAAACGCCTCTTGATTAGGGAATCAATAGAAGGTGCAGTTGTCCTAGGAATAATCGAAAAAGGGGACACCGATCATGGATTGGTTATGGGTCAGGCCATTACTAAGGGAATTATAGATCTCCAGCTTGCATCGATGAAACCAATTGGCTATGGAATAATAGGTCCCGGAGCCAAGGATAAGCAGATTGAATCCCGTATTGTCCCTTATGCTAGGAAGGCAGTTCTAGCCGTAAGTGAAATGCTCTCTAACTAAAAAAGCGGGCAATGAGTTTTAGAGGGAAAAGAAGGCCGGATTTGAGATAGTTTATCATTCCCAAAACAGACAGTACAAAAGGGGTTTCCGCATATTTTAGTTTCAGATAATGTGATGCGTGGTAAAAACTTGGAAGTGCAAAAACAGCCATTAGTAGCGAGAAGAAAACTAAGGTGATAATAAGTCCGAAGAAATTTCTGAGACCCACGAATTGCGTTCTATATAATGAGATAATAACTCCTGCCAATACTCCACCCATGGTTGTAAACGTTGCTTCTACGACAGATTGGCCAGTATTCTCGACCGCCTTTTGAATTCCTTCTGGAGTGGTACCTTCTTCCCTCACTCTTTCGGTGATTTGAATGGAATTATCAATTCCTATCCCTATGATTATGGTTCCTACCATTGCGGTAAAGATGTTCAAATTTGTACCTCCTGCGTCAACAGTCGCAGGATACCACAGAATCACGAGGAAAATTGGAAGGAAAGTGATGAAACCGAATTTTGGGGATTTGAATATCACCATCAGGGTTATCAGAACTAGAATCAAACTCAATACGATTGTGTCAAATTGTGTATTTTGAATTCCCTCGTTTATAGCTATAGTTACTGGAGGTCCCCCAGTAAGTTGTGACATCTTAGCATCCTGAGCATGCATTTGTCTATCTCGGATGTATGCTATCTCATCTATCTTATCAACTATTACTGCAGTATCATCGATGTTTACGTATGGCATGCTGACATATATCAACGCCTTGTCATACTCATCAGTCAGTAACATCGCCCGCATTTCGTCTGTAAAGGATTCATAGAATACGTCAATCATATCACTTCTAAGTTGTTCACAATCATAAATTCCACTCAAGACTTCAGAGGATGCTACACAAAAGAAACTGTCGAAAAAATCATCATGAAGAAAGTCCCAAAAACTTCCATCGTATTCGAATACTGGGTCACCTCCTAGATCCTCTATAACAAAGCTGACATGCGCAGATTTGAAAAAGTCAACAATTGAAAAAGCTGAAACATTAATCAACTTTTCAGTGTTCCGATTCTCAATTGTTATATTATTAATCTCGCCTTGTGTCCAATTCATTATGTCCAGTACGTCAAGGTCCTTGGCAGCAGGTTTGAGTCTGTCCTCAGGACCATTTATCAGTAGTATTCCAGTTTGTCCAGCTTCAAATTGGTCAGAATATTCTCCAAGTTTCTGGATAGAGTCAATATCCTCAGGGGCAGATTCATCCCCCTTCATATTCTGATCCATCACGGAAATTCTAGCAATGGAATAGGTTGTCGTGAGAAGGACAACTACCAGTATTGCCTTCCATTGTTTTGTTGACAAAATAGCTATGTTAGCCCATCCCTTCGATTTGTGTTTTGAGTAATTTGTCAGCTTCATCATTGCTGGCGTCATACTTACCGTCAGAAAGAAAGAACAAGCTACACCAACAATCATTGTCAAACCAACGGTTCGCATTGGAGCTATTGGAGAGATAAATAGTGCTGAGAACCCAATAGTATCAGTGATGGCACACAGGAAAGTGGCTTTACCCGTGGTCATTAAAGCCAGAAAAGTTGCCCTCGGCATCTTTGAACCTTCATCTTTGAATTCAACAATTCTATTGGCTACATGCAATCCATAGTCAACACCGATTCCTACGAGAATAGGCCCTGCCGCTACGATCATGGGAGTTAGTACAACACCGGAAATACTGATGATTCCTAAGGTCCAGATCAAAGCACAGAAAATAGGTACCAGAACTACCGGTATCGCCAACCAGTTTCTGTGGAAAATAAGCATTAATCCTATGATTATTCCTAGGGATATTGGCAACATTGTGAGCAAGTCATCATACAATCTAGCTGTAACCTCATGCAATACAACGACCAATCCGGTCTGGGTCATCTGGGTGCAATCATCAGGATTTGGACAATATCGCTCATCAATGTGTCGCTGTATCTCTGCAATCATCTCTTCTTGTACTTCGTCATTGTTTTCTTCTTGTGCTCTGAGTGCAAATAGAATTACTGCAGTGTCTATTATTCCGTCATCATTTGTATCAATTGCGAAATTCTGGAGTGCTGAGGAGGTACCATCAAAGATCTGGTCAACTCTTTGTTGGTCATTGGGTATAGCGTATGTTCCGGTTTCATTTACGGCGTCATCATCATTTTCTTCTATGCTTAGACCGCCAAATATTTTCCCCTCACTGGCTTCTAAGAAACGAGCATTTGTAGAATTAAATTCTTTTATGAGCGTAGAAATGCTCAAAGTGAATATTATATTGTCTTTTTCACCGCGGTCAGCCTGATATTTTCCCTCTAAATCTACGTTCTGACCATAAGGGTCAATGGTTCTTTCTAGGAGGGCAATTTCCTTGAGGGTTGACACATATGTTATGTTGTCCACAACAGAATCACTGAAGTAATCGGGATTTCTTGCGTTAGGGGTTTCGACGTAGACAATTATGATGTCTGTAGCCCAGTCCTTTCTAACCTCAATCAAGATATCTGTTGATTCTTCACCTTCAGGAAGATAGACTTCAATGTCTCGCGTCATATTCTCCTCAAAGGTCAGGGCTCCTTTCAGGAATGAAATAGTTATGAGTACTAGAACCAAAAGAGTGGCTATTGCGTACTTCATAATTAGGTTCGTATAAATCTGAACACCGTTCTCCAAGGCCTTCTGTATCACGACTGCCCATTACAGCCCTGAAATAAATCTAATCTCTAATTCGTGTAGTAGTATTCTTTCTTACTTTTCTGTTGTCTATCAAGCCTTGAGCCAGGTTTGTTAATCCTTGGACGGTGTGTGTTCTTGTCGCGTCTGAAAGTAATATTGACCCTACCTAAAAACGAGTTCATTCCCTTACGCATATCATAGGGTCCTTCTACATTTCCTTCTTTACTTGGAATCCCTCCAAAACATAGCAGACCGTCAGAAATATAATCAATAAAATAGACATCGTGATCGACGACCAATGCGGATTTTCCTCTCTGTTCCATGGCTCTTCTTATGGTCTTTGCAGTCACCATTCTCTGATTTGCATCAAGATACGCTGAAGGTTCGTCTAATAGGTATAAATCCGCATCTCTCAGTAAACATTCAGCAACAGCAACTCTCTGTAATTCTCCCCCCGATAGGGTCTGAAGTTCTCTTTCCATAAGTGGTTTCAGGTTCAATGGATTTGATAGCTCTGTATCTAGAAAATGCTCGTCATATCCAACTACAGATTGTAATACATCTTCAACAGTTGCATTCCCAGCAACGTCAATGTACTGCGGCTTGTATGAAACCGTTATTTCCGTATCAATTTCACCGTCATCAGGCTTTAGAACATTGGCCAACATCCTTACAAAAGTGGTCTTTCCCGTAGCGTTTCCACCTACTACACCTAGAACCTGACCCCTTAGAATCTCCCCAGCTTTTGCCTCCAGTTTGAAGTCCCCCATTTTCTTGGACAGTTTTGGCCATTCAACCAGCACCTCTCCATCCCATCCAGTTCTGGGCGGATGTTTCAGAAATTTTATCTGACTATCCCTTATTCGTACGTTGGATTCTTGAATATATCCATCGAGATAGCTATTAATCGCATTTCTTACGGCTAACTTCTGTGAAACAATGCCGTATGCGTTTGGGCTTCCATACATTATGTGGATGTTATCAGTAACGTAATCCAGGATAGCAAGATCATGCTCTATGACCACGACACTCTTCTTTTCGCCCAGTTCTGAAATCATTTTGGCTATCAATATTCTCTGTTCAATATCAAGATATGATGACGGCTCATCAAAGAAGTAAAGATCAGCCTCTTTCAGAAGGGTTGCCGCTATGGCTCCTTTCTGTAGTTCTCCACCTGATACTTTATCCAGTTTTTTGTCCAGACTGGTCAGATTAATTTTTTCTGCAAATTCATTTACTTTATCAGAAGATGCGACCTTCTCTAGAAGTTCTCTCAGGGTTCCATCAAACATTTTAGGTATGCGATCTACATACTGAGGTTTCAATGCTATCCTAATTTTCTCATTGGATAATCCCACAAAATGCTTCTGAATCTCAGTTCCAGCATAGTGGTCAATAACATCTTCCCAGATTCCTTCATTTTCCCAATCCCCGAGATTAGGTGTGATTTCTCCGGCTAATAGAGATATTGCCGTGGTCTTTCCAGTACCATTAGCCCCTAGTATTCCAATAACACTCCCTTTCTCTGGAGTAGGGAGTCCAAATAACCTGAATTCATTCATCCCATATCGGTGAATCGTATCCTTTTCTTGTTCATCTGGTAGATTCACTATGGTCAATGCGTCATGAGGGCATTTGTGGACACATATGCCGCAGCCGATGCACAAGGGCTCAGAAACGATTGGCTTGTTGTCCTTTCTCCATGTTATGACTTCAATCCCATTCCTAACAGGTGGGCAGAAATTATAACATTCATTCTGGCACTTCTTTGGTTGGCATCTGTCTTCATGAAGCACAGCAACGCGCATTGTAGCCTGCCCGTGACCACCTAATTAAAATAATATGGTCGCACAAAGGCACTTTTGTCCCCCTCCATTCCCAGTTTGTGCGCATAAAATTCACATTACCGGGAAAGCCAGTGGCCCAAGGCCGTCCCCGCTTTTACAGAAAGGGTAATTTTGTCGTTGCAACGGATCCGAAGCCAAGCAAGGTTTACAAGGCAGATATTGCATATATTGCCCAGAAAGCATGTGAAGAGGCTGGTCTCGAGGGTCTGTTTGAAGGGCCCTTAGGCATACAGATACTTGCCTATTTTCCATGCCCCAAGAGTAAGTGGAGAGTAAAGAATCCAAGACCGGAGGAACATCATTCTAAGAGACCTGATGCCGATAATATAGCCAAATCCATCAAAGATGGGCTGAGTGGAGTTTTATATCATGACGATGGTCAAATATCTGAGTTGATAGTTAGAAAGAGAATAGCAGCCCAGGGTGATGGCCCCCGTATCGAAGTTGAATTGTACAAAATGGAGATGTTGGAATGAGTGCAAGATTGATAGATGGAAAGAAGATTGCAGAAGAAATAGAAAACGAGTTGAAAGGCAAGCTATCCAATATAGACACACCTCCAAAATTGTCCGTTATCCAAGTTGGAGACGATCCGGCATCAACATCTTACATCAAGGCTAAATCAAATGCTGCAAAAAGAGTAGGCATTGAGCTAACCCATCATCATCTCTCAACAGATACTACTGAATCAGATTTGTGTTCACTGATTGGGCGATTGAATTCAAGTGAGGATGGAATAATTGTCCAATTACCACTCCCTAAGGGACTGGAGAGCGCCTTGAATGAAATTGACCCGAGAAATGATGTTGATGGTTTTCACCCTGCTAATCTAGGTAGGCTGGTTCAGGGTAAATCAGGAATGAAACCGTGCACACCAGCAGGAATTGTTGAGTTGCTTTATAGGTCGGGCAATGATCCCAATGGAAAAAATGTGGTAATTGTTGGAAGAAGCACAATTGTGGGCAAATCCCTTTTCTTGATTTTATCCCAGAAAGGAGTAGATGCTACCGTTACCCTTTGCCACAGTCGAACATCTAATCTTCAGAGTTTTTGCAAAGAAGCCGATATTCTGATTGTTGCAGTGGGCAGTCCCGGCACCATCACCGGTGCAATGGTCAAACCTGGAGCGACAGTGATTGATGTGGGAGTCAACCACACGGATAGTGGACTTGTTGGAGATGTTTCGTCCGATGTCAAAGAGACAGCAGGCCAACTTACTCCCGTTCCAGGGGGCATCGGACCAATGACAGTGGCGATGTTGATGTCTAATACGGTTGATTCCGCCTCAAAAAACTAGATGTCTAAACAGAATCCACGGGCTGGTAAGTTTTACTTGAGCCTCCCTAGAAGTCAGGCTTTCAGTTAACAATCTTCTCAATTCTTGCTTTTTCTTTGCTTTTTTGACAAACCAATTCACCAACCATTTTCTTCGAGTGTAATTCTGTAATTTAAATGAATTAGTGAGTTCTTTTCCAAGCGTATCCCATAATTTTCTTTGATACTTTTGCCCTTTTTCCAAAGGTAGACCATTTCTATCCACTATTTTGTCAAAGAAACTGATTGCCAACTTTGCAGACAGGAGCGCATTTCCAATACCTTCACCAGTGAAAGGATCTACTAAACTTGCTGAATCTCCAATCAGCATACATCCATTTCCAAAAGCTCTTCTGGGTTTGGCAGGTGTTTTCCGTGGAGATCCAAGAGGTAATTGCCAACCTTTACTACTTCCACTAACAAGTTCAGCATTTCTGAAGCGGTCAGCAAATCTTCCGTTTATCACAAATTCCTGCAACCCTCTCAATTTTTTATCTTGTTTGTAAATGTCTGCCAAAGTCATACCAAAACCAACATTGCTTATTCCATTTCCAATGGGGAAAATCCAGAAATAACCAGGTAGTACCCCTTCAACATAATGGAATTCAATCGCCCCTATTTTATCGTCTACTCCATCAACCCCCTTCCAATATTGTCGGAAAGCTGCACTGTAATGTTTCTTTTTTTTGTCTACTAGATCTAGGTCATAAGTTTCTCTGACTAGTGAATCAGCAACTGGACAATAAACCCCTCCTGCGCCTATTGTCAGAGGTGCATGAAACTCTAATCTTTTGCCCCCATGTTTCCCACTGACTCCAATGACCTTTCTTTTGTCTCCAGATTTTACCCCAGGATCACCACCACCATCTACATTCTCGTAAACTAGCTCTTTTACTGCAAAATCCTGAATGACACAGCCTCTGTTCTTTCTTATAAGTTCTACAGCTCTATGGAATAACACCCAGTCAAATTGAATTCTAGGAAACACATATCCTGCTAATTTTCCATGTGGTAGTTCCACCTTGAATTCATCACCGCTGGGACTGCTAAAAAGGACACTATTAAATTCGAAATGGGGCGTTGACTTCAACATCTTACTGATACCAAGTTCCTCAACGTGGCTCAGTGATTTCCCACCAACAGCATCACCACAGGTTTTGTCCTTAGGATAGTTTGACTTTTCGAGCAACAAAACCTTGTTCCCATCGAGTGCAGCATAACATGCCGCCGCAGAACCTGCTGGACCTCCTCCAACTACAATTATGTCAAACGCAGCATCATTCTTGGGAACTGGACCAGACTCGATTTTCTCTTCCCAAAAGTTCTGGTTTCTGGTATACATCATTTATCATCATAATTAGTCTTTAATAATATTTTACTAAAAATGGCAATAGAACTTTAAGACCTATCCTAATTAGATAGTTATGGCATCGCCAGAAGGTACCAAGTTACAGACTTTTCCAGATGGTACTAGTAAGCACGAAACAAACGGGCATAATGGGAAAAAAGAGGGTTGGGAGATTAAATGGCATTCTAATGGCCAGATGCTTTCTAAGAGAAAGTGGGTAGCTGGCAATGCAAAGCCACCAGGCATGATTTGGGACGAAAATGGAGATAGAGTAATCATCAAACCGGATCTGGACAGAGATCTTTGTCTTTTCTGCGGTGCATGCATCGGAATCTGCCCGACAAACGCAATGTTCTTGGAATATAACGACCGCGACATCTGGATAGATGGGAATTGTACGGATTGCTTACTTTGTACTCGAATCTGTCCTGTAGGTGCACTGAGTTATCCTGAAGTCGCACAGCGCAATACGACCAAAATCTAGAAGCCTATGAGTAATAATGGAGGAACCACTAGAAGAATAATCGGCGGAGGACTTTCCGGATTGACTGCCGCCATTAATTTTGCCAAGAATGATGAAAGTGTAGAAGTGCATGAAGCTCGAAAAGATATAGGCATGCAATTTCATCCTAATTATCAAGTTCTCCTTAAGGAAAGTCCAGAAACCCCTGGTTCGGAATCAGACGCTAAATCATATTTGAACAGATGGGGCCTGAATCCACAATTCCAGTACAAAGATGCAAAGAAATTCTTGTGCTGTACACAAAAACGAGATTTCACTATCTCTCTAAAAGAACCATTACCATTGATTCTCAGAGGAGGAGAAAATTCACTCGAAAGAGGATTGGCCAAGGAAGCACAGGATTTAGGAGTAGATTTCCACTTCAAATCACGTCCCAAAGCGCGTCCAGGGGACATCATGTCTGCAGGTTCCTATCGAACAGACATGGCCGCTTTTGGTGCCTATTACGAGAATTCAGACTTTCCAAGAGACCAATTCTTGTATATGCATGACGAGAAGTATTCACCCAGAGGATGGTATCTTTACATAATTCCAATGGATAAAGATACAATCAAGGTGATGAATTGCTGTTCCAAACCACACGCCAAGAAGGTCAAGAAATTATTGTACAAGGCAGTTGAAGAAAGACCAGTACTGAGGGATATTATTGATGGCGCTAAACCAACAGGAACCGTTGGTGGTCAAGGCGGTGTTCATTTTCCCAGAACAGCTATCAAAGACGGCGTTTATCATACAGGAGAAGCAGCTGGTTTTCAGGATCCCTGGAGGGGCTTTGGAATGAATTATGCAATTGAGTCTGGAGTTCTGGCTCAACGGGCAATTTCCAATTCTTTAGATTATGACAAACTCTGGAAATCTCAATTCAAGGAGAGGAAAAAGGCAGATATTGCTCGTAGGGGCATTTTCGCTTTGCTTGGGAATAGTGCATTCGAGTATGGAATGAGAAAAATTAAGGACGGTGATGAAGTAGATTGGGAAGAAATTAATCCCAGTGGCTGGAAGAAATCACTAATCTACAATACCTTCTATTCGATTGAAATGGCAAAAAAGACAGTTTGGGATTCTTGGTAATGGATTCTACCGAATTATTATCCTATATTTTGTCAGTTATATGTGTAATTGTAGGCGTCCTGATATTGTGGGGTGGTGAGGATTACATAGTGCCTACATCAGGCCGTTCTCTGCGCCTCCCCTGTTCATTTCTCTTCTGGGTCCTGGCTGCTGTTTTTTGGGCTATGGCAGTGGTTATAGATGATGAAGAAGAGAACCTATAATAATACCATTTAGGTGGGAAAAATAATGCTCAATTTAGACCAGATAGTGACACTATATCACGGAATGGCCGAGCGACATCAAGTGGCTAGGAAGTTATTGGGAAGGCCGTTAACTCTGGCTGAAAAAATACTATTTGGTCATTTACTAGATTTAGAAGAAAAACCAAAAAGAGGTATATCCTACGTCAAACTTCAGCCAGATAGAGTAGCAATGCAGGATGCTACAGCACAGATGGCATTACTTCAGTTTGCATTGACTGGCCGTTCCGAGGTCGCAGTTCCTTCTACGGTTCATTGTGATCACCTTATCCAAGCCAGAGTTGGAAGGGATAGTGATCTTGCTGATGCAAATCAGGAAAGTTCAGAAGTATTTTCATTTCTCAAGTTAGCTTCGGCCAAGTATGGGGCTGGATTCTGGGAGCCTGGTGCCGGAATAATCCACCAAGTTGTTCTCGAGAACTATGCGTTTCCTGGTGGATTAATGATTGGAACCGATTCACATACACCCAATGCCGGTGGATTAGGAATGGTTGCGATAGGGGTCGGAGGGGCTGACGCCATGGAAGTGATGGCTGGTCTTCCTTTCACGATTCGATGGCCAGGTTTGATTGGTGTTCACCTAACAGGAAAATTATCAGGCTGGACGTCTCCTAAGGATGTCATTCTGAAAGTTTGTGAGGAATTGACAGTTAAGGGCGGCACCGGTCATATCGTTGAATACTTTGGATTCGGAACATCATCTATATCTTGTACGGGTAAGGGAACAATTTGTAACATGGGAGCCGAAGTAGGTGCAACTACCTCGTTATTTCCATTTGATGATAGTATGTCCCGATATCTGGATGCTACCGGTCGCTCAGGTGTTTCGGAATTAGCTAATAAGAATTCATCATTGTTAATGTCTGATTCTGAGGTTTCAGATAATCCAGAGAAATACTATGACCGTATAATAGAGATAAATCTTTCAGAATTAGAGCCAATGATAGTTGGCCCTCATACGCCAGATTTAGCTCGTTCAGTTTCAGATTTAGGCCAAGAAGCTAAAGACAAAGGTTGGCCGACAGATATCAAAGCAGCATTGATTGGATCCTGTACAAATTCATCTTATGAGGATATGGAGAGAGCAGCATCTGTAGCACGACAGGCCAAAGAAGCTGGAATAAAATCAAAAGTTCAGTTTATGGTTACACCAGGTTCAGATACCATAGATCAGACAATTCGTAGAGATGGTCAGATGCAACTTCTAGATGACATTGGAGGAACAGTTCTTGCAAATGCTTGTGGTCCATGTATAGGTCAATGGAAGAGAGAAGATATTACGGAGGGAGAGGTAAATTCAATAGTTTCTTCTTACAATAGGAATTTCAGTGGTCGAAATGATGGTAATCACCAGACATTGTCATTCTTGACAAGTCCAGAGATAGTTACTGCGATGGCTCTTGCTGGAAGTCTGGATTTCAATCCACAAAAAGATAAGTTAATTGCAGCTGATGGAACCGAATTCTCTTTGGAACCTCCTACAGGTGCAGAATTGCCTTCCAAAGGTTTTGAATCTAGTTTAGTTGGTTTTGTTGCTCCTTCTGAGGGTTCAGTTGATCTGGAAGTATCTCCATCAAGTAGAAGGTTACAACTTTTAGAACCATTCAAGGCAATAACAATAGATGATTTGACGAATTTACCAATCCTTGTTAAGGTCAAAGGAAAGTGTACGACAGACCACATTTCTCCAGCAGGAATTTGGCTACAATTTAGAGGACATTTGGATAATATTTCCGATAATTGTTACATTGGAGCTCATAATTCCTTTACAGAAGAGCAAGGTACGGCAATTAATCAACTCGATGGGAGTAAAGGAAAACTTCCAAAGGTTGCACGTAATTATCATGAGAACGGTCAAGGCTGGGCAGTAATTGCTGATGTGAATTATGGAGAAGGAAGTAGTAGAGAACATGCAGCTATGTCTCCAAGATTTTTGGGTTGTAAGGTTGTAATTGCTAGAAGCATGGCACGTATTGCAGAGACCAATCTGAAGAAACAGGGAGTATTATCACTTACTTTTGATGATGAATCTTCATGGGATTTATTGAGGGTGGATGACAGATTAACAATCAAAGGAACTGAAGACCTAGGTCCTAATTCCAAGGTCACTGTGGAAGCAAAACACAGTAATGGAACCATAGATACTTTCGTCTGTAATCACAGTATGGATGAATTACAGGCAGAATGGTTCAAAGCAGGTTCAGCCTTGAATTATCTAAAATCCAAGAATTAATCTATCTAAGGGCGGATGAATATAGGACTAAGAAAGTGTTAAGATTGTAGAGTAACTCCATAGCCTAAAGATTCTCCAGTAGGTACATATTTCAATTCGAATGAATGTCCATCGATGCTAGAAGAGTAATCAGAGAGTACCCCTTCACCTGTTTTTAGATAGAATTTATCACCCGAGCTCAGCATTCCATTATCGCCATCATCATTGTAATTTTCGGATGTTAATTCTGAAATTAAACCACTAGCAATTAGCAAATCATCGTCATTTAAAAACCATTCAATTTTATCTAAAGATATTTGTGGATTTGGGCTTATCATAGTAATAGTCCATTTTCCACTTCCATCTTCCTGAGCCATCATAGCTAAACTAGCACAAATATTATTTTTAAATTCAATATTAATATTCTCAGTTTCAGACCAAACACCGTTGTCATCTTGTGTTCTGAAAGTTATGGTGTGATTTCCAGTAGTCAGTGCAGAAATAGAGACATTGGCTTTTTCTGAGAGTACACCATCTATATCAGAAGCCCATTCGTAACTCCAAACAATACCATCAGAATCATATCCAGTACCTATTAGTTCTATAGAGTCATCTATACATGTAAGGGCTGTATTAGTTTCAGGATAATCAATACGTGCTAAAGGAATAGAGTTTACAGTGCCATCATTATTTAATTTATTATCCAAATCTTCTTGTACTTCAGCTAAACTTTTCTTTAATTGGTCTACTTCTAGTTCAAGGTCATTAATTCTTTTTTCAAGACTGGTCAAATTATTTTTTCCAACCGGATCCACCATGGCGTCATCACTAGAATCTAAATTATCTTGATTAATATCTGTATCTTCATTGTTATCTGAGGTAGTATCTGTATTTTCATCAACAGAGCTACCATCCTCATTCAGGCAGCCCGTAAGGGAAGCCATAGCTATCAAAAATACTGCAAAAACGACTTGCTTCATGGCAAGCTATATGCCTTGCTACTAATCTATTTTCAATGCACTGTGTTCTACGCTTTTTCCGTTTTTAACAAAACCGATTATTTGAGCGTCATCACCAAGAATTGATACTGATTTTTCTGCATCTTTTTCATCAACAATAATCATCATCCCCATTCCCATATTGAATGTTCGATACATTTCCTTCTTCTCAACATTTCCTTTTTCTTGTAACCAATCAAATACAGGAAGAACTGGTAGTGGATTATCAATTACATACTGGAAATTGTCATTTATTCGACTGATATTGTCTAATCCTCCTCCAGTGATATGAGCTATTCCATGAACATCTACTTGCTTGACCAAATCCATTACTTCTTTGACATAAATTCTGGTAGGTTCAACGAGTTGTTTTCCAATTTTCTTGTCTCCATCAAACAATTTGCGAATTAAGGTGTACCCGTTTGAATGAGGACCGCTTGATTTCAGACCGATCAAGACATCACCCTCAGAGATTTGAGTTCCATCGATTATATCTTTCTGTTTGACATATCCGACTGAAGCTCCTGCAATATCAAAACCACGAACTAATTCTGGCAATATTGCAGTTTCCCCTCCAGAAAGAGTGCAATTTGCTTGTCTGCATCCTTCAGCCAATCCCATTCCAATTTTTGCCATCAAATCTTCATCCGGTTTGTCAAGAGCAATATAATCTACAAAGCTTAGAGGTTCGGACCCGACACAAATCAGGTCATTGACATTCATGGCTACGCAATCAATACCAACAGTATGTATGGAATCCAGTTCTCCAGCCAGTAGAAGTTTGCTACCAACTCCGTCCGTACAAATGGCCAATGCTCCATCACCCAGTTTTACTAATCCGGCAAATCCATTTTCTAATTTTATAGCTTCTCCATCACCTTTTCTACCAACATTTTTGATCTGAGCAATCAAGGCTTCTGTGGCCTTCTCACTGGCATCAATATCGACGCCTGCCTCAGAATAAGTACTTACCATGGTGTCTACATCTTGGCGTAATAATTCTGTACAACGGTACTAACTTGCTTAATGTCAGCCATTCCTCTTTGCAGCATAGACTCAAGTATCTTCTGCCGGTTCTGAACAACCTCATCAAATTGCCTTGGAGAAACACCAGCGGCCTTGGAGATCCTTTCACGTAGTTTGCTAGGCACTCCAGTCTCAACTAGTTGGTTAGTCTGTCCATTCCATTTGAACAAGGTGTTGAGTCTCGGTTTATTACCTTCAAGTCCCGCTAGTTCCGATACTTCGGTTAGCGTACGAATGTGTTTGCCACCAACCGCAATCTTGCTTTGCATGATTATCAGATGCAGTGCATTCATCATTATAGGCGGAACATCCATAGGTGGATTGATCAACCTTGAAACAGTTTCCTGAGCCGTGTTGGCGTGAACAGTACCAAAACATCCCTCATGTCCCGTGTTCATGGCTGTAAACAGTGTTTTGGCCTCAGGCCCACGTACTTCACCAACGATTATCCTGTCTGGCCTCATACGTAAGGTATTCTTCAGTAATGAATCCATATTCACTTCAGGTTCTTCGGGTTTTGTTGAGTTGAAGGTTTCAAGCTGTACGTGATGCTCATGCATCAACTGAACTTCTGCAACATCCTCAATTGTAATCAGGCGATCTTTGGAAGGTATGAAAGCTCCAAGTACATTTAGTGTCGTTGTTTTCCCTGAACCTGTTCCTCCAGCAACCAGTATGTTACATGGTGCAGATCCCATTCCGTCAGCAAATACCCATAGCAATGATGCCAGCCTTGGTGAAATGGTTCCAAATTTCATTAAATCCACAACTGTCAATGGATCACTCAGCTGTTTTCTTATGGTTAGAGTAGGGCCATTCGGGGAAACCGGTGGAATAGTAGCATTCACTCGGCTACCATCAGGTAATCTACCGTCCAGCAGCAGGTTACCAGGTCCAACTTTCCTCCCTACATATTTCGCGACTTTTTGAATAATGGAAGCCGCTTCATCTCCTGTCATTTTCAGGTTGGTGACACACATTCCGTGTTTTCGATGTGCTACCATAATTGGTTTATCTGGATGATTGTACATTATTTCTTCCAGATTATCATCATCCAATAACGGCTTCAAGACACCATAACTTGGGGATTTGGTCGCTTTTGTGACTTGGTAAAGTGGTCGCTCAGCATCGGGTCTTTCCACGATGTTGGCTGCGGGGTATTTTTCAATAATTCGTCCTTGTTCCATATTTATACAATTGAGATTTTCAGTGCTAGTAATAGCGTAGTTGTTGCTAAAAACATATAGATCGGCATTCTCCAGATGGCAGTTTTAGTAGTTTGTAATATTACGGATTGCATCCAAACCCCTCCGGCACCTAATACCATCATATAGAAAAACATTGATTGATTTAACAGGCTCAATTCTATATCCAGAGTGAAGGATCCGGCTTTACCGCTACCAAAGACGGCCACTATCAATCCCAACAAAATAGGACAAATTATAGAGCCCCCCCAAAGGATGAAATTTGCTGTTCCTTGCGTTTTGGTAATTCTTTCCTTTCTAAGCATATAGATCTCCCAGAACTCCTCAGAAATATTTTCCAGAGTCGTGGCAAAGCTACCAGAAGAACTCAATGCAATATTTAGGATACTGACAATCCTTGAGATCATAGGGGATTCAGTTCTTTTCGCGAAATCTTTCATTGCCACACCGAACCCATCATCTCTCATTCTGCTGACGGTATCTCTTAGCATCAGACCCATCCTGTCATTTCTGCCGGTGGCTATTGCATCTAGTGCAGATTCTACCCCCATTCCAGCCCTTAGTTCTTCGGCAAGGTCTGCTAATACATCAGGCCAGACCATTTCCAGTTCATTTATCTGGTCCAGTTTTTTCTTTGCAGGCATGTAAAACAATAGGCCCACAATCGCCCAGATACCAAGTCCTATCCATATGAGTCCGTGTATCTGGCCCATTCCATCCCCACTGAATAAATCGTCTAGAAAACTCATACACCAGGCTCCCGTGATTTGGTTTGTAGAACCATTCCGGCAATCGCAATTGTGGCAATTAGGAAAAGAGCAGGTACACAGGCGTCAGGCATAGTTGGTGTATTACCCATGAATCCACCTCCGGCGGCCTTAGCGGATTCGACTAATCCATTAACTACGGCCCCAATAACCACAATAATTGGAATTAATATAGATACAATTAGGAATTGTTCAGAAGTAGCAGTCAGCCCTTCTATGAAGGCATCCAAATCTATTCTTCTATCCCTTGCTTCTTTTTCAGCAATAGATCTCAGCCGATCTATAACATTCGTATCCTCTTCTATAGACATAATTAAGGCGGATAATACCTTTCTCAGGCCAGCAGAACTGGTACTTCGCATTTGAGTGCGCATAGCATCACTGAAGTTTCTGCCACTATCAGTATCAGAGAATATCTGTCTGAAAATCACACTAAGATCGCCATAGTCCTCATCAGCAATGTGTTTCATCGCTTCAGCAACACCAACACCCGATTCAAGTAGAACCTCAATCGCTCGGATAGCATATAACAATTCTTGGTCGACTGACGCCAAACGTGACTTCAATACAGCCCCACTATAAACACTTAGCTTTCTTCAAGAATTAAATCGAAGTCCCTTCCAATTCTTTACGATAGGTGAATGCCCCAATGTAGAATGAAAAGACCATTCCCCATTCGCAAAGAGCAGTCAGATTAAGATAGGTCGATCTTTCTTGATCAACAGTTGGAGGATTATCTAGCCTGTAAAAGAATCCATGTCCCTCTTCAACAAGTTTCAGACTGTCCAAAGCACTGAAAATCACCATCAATGCATAGAATCCCCACCCAGCATAGACTGCCAATTTCCTAATATCGTGACCCCTCCCTGATTTTTCCAGAAGATGATTTGCAAAGGTGGCCCAGATCAGGAAAGAGGTGAACAGCACACCAGCTGTCACTCCATGCAGTACAGGGTATATATTCCAATGGAAATTTACGCTTATAATTCCACATACTCCACCAAACGATGCTATAATTCTAATTAGATCATTCCATGATTCATAATTCCCCCCAGCCTTTCTTGCCAGTGGCTCAAGTATTCGGTGGAAGGTCTGCGTGAGCAGAATGAAGCAAGAAATACTTACAGTCAGGCCTGCACTGAACATGCTGGATTCTGGTTCAGCGAATGGCATTTCAGATATAATAGGAATAAAGGCTGCTACTCTTCCACTTGTGGTCGAAACAAGATAAGTCGTTACCAAAGTCAGAATTCCAAGTCCGGCGCTTAATTCTAGAAGTCTCTTGGCATCGATTCGATTATTTCCCATTATTTCAGCATTGCCTGTGCCGCAGACAGCCTAGCAATGGGTACTCTAAATGGTGAACATGACACATAATCCATGCCCACGTCATGGCAAAAGTGAATAGATTTTGGATCGCCTCCGTGTTCACCACAGATTCCAACTTTCAAATCGGGTCTGGCCCCCCTTCCCTTTTCAATACCCATTCGCACCAATTCACAGACTCCTTCATCCAGACTTGCAAAGGGGTCCTCGGGCAGGAGTCCCTGCTCCAGATACGAGGGCATGAATCCCCCCGTATCATCCCTGCTGAAACCGAATGTCATCTGTGTCAAGTCATTGGTACCAAATGAGAAGAACTCGGCTTTTTCGGCAATCTTATCAGCGATTATGGTCGCTCTTGGAATTTCGATCATAGTCCCAACCATGTAATTGCCGAGATTATCAATCTTTGATGCCACGTCCCTAATTATCTTTTCTTGGTGATCATATTCAGTAGACATTCCTGTCAAAGGTACCATTATCTCAGGATGGGTTTCAACACCCTCACTCGTAAGTTCAGCGGCTGCCTCCAGAATAGACCTGGCTTGCATCTCGGTGATCTCAGGATGAGTTATACCTAATCTCACCCCGCGATGCCCCATCATTGGATTGGATTCTTTCAGAGCATCAGATCTCCGGGCAAGTTCATTTGAATCTATACCAAGTGAATCAGAAAGTTGTTTCTGCCTCTTCTTATCATGAGGAATGAATTCATGTAGAGGTGGGTCCATCAATCTGATTGTTACGGGCAGTCCTTTCATTGCTCTCAATGTCTCTTTGATATCATTCTTCATGAAGGGAAATAGAGAATCCAACGCAGTTTTTCTCTCTTCAGCGTTATTTGACATTATCATTTCTTGCAGATGAAATAATGGCTTTTCAGACCCCTCACCGTAGAACATATGTTCTATTCTGAATAAACCGATGCCCTGAGCTCCAAATTCAAGGGCGCGTTTTGCATCTGTAGGTGTTTCAGCATTAGTTCGGACTTTCAGTTTTCTGATGCCATCACACAAACTTAGGAAATGGGAAAGATAGTCACTGGTTATCTCAGGTTCAATCAGTGGCAATTCACCCTCGTAGACTTTGCCTACAGTACCGTTCAGAGTTATTTTATCGCCTTCACGAATTGTTGTTTCTCCCACTGTAAATTCCCTTTGAGCAGAGTCTACTTTCATTTCTCCAGCTCCGACAATGCAACACATTCCCCATCCTCTGGCCACCAATGCCGCATGGGAAGTCATTCCACCTCTTGAAGTCAGGATTGCAATTGAGGCCCTCATACCTTCAACATCTTCAGGATTTGTCTCTTCTCTAACCAATACCACTTTCTCACCTCTAGCTTCCCAATCAACAGCGTCCTGTGCAGTGAAGACAGCTTTCCCGCTAGCTCCCCCTGGTCCGGCAGGCAGTCCCTTAGCCAGTAAACTGGTACTCTTTTCAGCCTCCGGATCTACAATAGGGTGCAAAAGCTCATCGAGTTGAGAAGGGGCCACTCTTCCAATAGCAGTCTTCTCGTCTATCAGTTTCTCCTTTACCATTTCGGATGCCATTCTAATTGCAGCCGGTCCATTTCTCTTTCCTATTCTGCACTGCAACATCCATAATTTCCCAGATTGGATGGTAAATTCAATATCCAACATGTCGTGGTAATGTTTTTCCAACCCGAGTCTGATATCATCCAATTCTCTATACAAATCAGGATAATCTTGTTCTAAACTTGCTAGTTTACCACTATGCTCAGTCCTGTAAACTTCGTTCAAAGGATTTGGAGTTCTGATACCAGCTACAACGTCCTCACCTTGGGCCTTGGCCAACCATTCCCCATAGAAGTTGTTCTCCCCCGTCGCAGGATTCCTAGTGAAAGCTACTCCGGTTGCACTGTCATCTCCGAGGTTTCCAAAGACCATAGCCTGAACATTTACGGCAGTTCCCCATTCTTCAGGAATGTCCTCTATTTTCCGATAAGCGATAGCCCTTTT
>CAUYZR010000004.1:0-39736 GCA_963577905.1 Candidatus Thalassarchaeaceae archaeon | reverse complement strand
GATTCACGTTGATCTGGTTTATCTCCTGCCATAAATTTGTATCCTGCTGTGGCCAGGAGGGTCTGTTCTCAGGTTTACCAAGGATCAGTTCATATTCGGCAGACTTACCGTCCTCTAGGTATATTGTAAAATTTCTTATAAAGTTAATAGTAATGCTCTCGGGTATGTTGTAATAGGGTGTATTCATCTCATCCCAATAGTTTAGACTTTGATTCATCAAGGACTGGGTCTGGGGTGCTAACAATATACCTACCACTAGTAGAAGTATGATTGTCTTCTTCGGCAAATATCCTGACAGGTTTCTTGGAATTATTATTTTGGGGGAGGGTTTTTCTATTGGCGTTCTGGCCAGTATCTGTTCGATTGGAGCCTCCCGACCAGGAATCGGTGTGGAACAATTACCACATTTGAAATCACTTTCGTTCAGGACAAATCCACAGGTGTCACAAAGTCGCATCCATCTGTGAATTAGGGTATTGTTTAATAAAATTATACAGAATCCGATCTGCTTTGCCTAAATTCGTTAAATATAAATAAAATCAGGCCTACAGCTAAAACATATGCACTGGTCTGTCTACCAAAGGCATCTGCTATTTCCACAACCATAATGGTCAAAATACAAATCAGCATAACTCCCCATTTTGTAATCTGAATTGCGTTCTTATCCTCTGCGTCAAAGTACCTGATAAGACCTGCGGCCGATTGAAAACCTTGGGTTTTCTTTTCCTTTGCCATAACTTTTCGACTTGGCAGTCTTATATAAAATAATCCCCGTCGGTAGACGCACTATTGCGGTTGTATTTGTACTGATGACCACTGATTCGGTAATAGCTTACGTAACTTTATATGTAATGGTGAACTATTCAGGATGGTGGCACAGCGCCATGACCACAGTATTAAATTAAACAAAGGCGTCAGAGAGTATGTTAGACCTGTGGAAGATGAAGACTACGTACAAAAAAGAAATAGACAAAGAAGGGAAGAAAGAGATACTGGACTTAATAAAAATGAATAAGCATATAGAAATACCGCCAGAATTAATATCTAATTTCTTATGGATAGATTTAAAAGAACTTAAGCCACATGAGCAGGTATTTTTTAAACGTGGAACAGGTTTGTGCAATTATATTGAAACATTTGATAGATTTTTCGTTCTACCATCACTTATTGTTTGTAAGAACACGTTTACTATAATAGACGGTCACCATAGATGGTTTGCTCTTGAAAAATTTGGTATTTCTAAAGTACCTGTTACGTTCGTGGATTATGAAAGCGATAGAATACTGACCAATAGAATGGAGAACATAAGTAAAAAAGAAATCCTAGAAGCTTCCTCAACGGGTAAACTGCTGCCCCCTAAATCTTCTGAACACTTAGTAATAGATAATAATGGCCAAGAATACCCCATAATTGTCTTGTCATCAATATGTCATTTTGAAAGGTAAAAGTATATATTTATTTAATATTTTGAAATAGATTTAAAAGTATAAATTTAGTAGCATAATTATAATAGGGATTACATGAGATACAAAGCAGGTGTAACGTGTACTGTCGTATGTGTATTGATGTCCATGGGCTGACTCCAACCAGACTGAACCAGCCAGCGGAAGCAGAGTTTCTGGTTTCACATTGTTATCAGGCCGATCTGAGACATAAACACGATGAGAATCAGGGTTTTGTTCATCCTATGTGTGGTCCTTGTGTGGAACGGCTAAGGTTAAATCCCGACCTCTACATATTCTCGGTATACAGCCTTACGCTTGAAGAGAGGAATAATCCAGAGGAAAAATAATGGGTATAAACCAAGAAGACTTTGAAAAATTGAATATGCGGGGAATTGTTATTTCCTCGATAATGACTGCCTTTGGTCTAGTAGTGGCATTGGCCTGGAAAGACACAATCAATGCTACAGTGGCATATGTGATGCCAGATAATGATGATGGCACTCTGAAGGGGATGTACATTACAGCGGTGGCTGTTACTGCCTTGGTTATGGGTCTGGCAATGCTGGTCCTGAAGCTCAATGTCAGGGTCGAGAAGGAAATTGAGAGAGTTCAGTCCTACTTTGACGATGAGGATGAAGAAGAGAGTAAAGAGTCTTAAGGCGCTGTTATAGAATCTATAGTAGATCCACCAAAGAACAAAACAACCACAGTATTAAATTAAACAAAGGCGTCAGGGGGGTGTGAGTGATGAACCTAAGGTTCCGTTTTTTGAGAATGATGATGAGATTGAGGCTTGGATAGATGACAAGAAAAAGGAAAGTGCTTCAAAAAAAACAAGAGTAATAACTGCAATAGAAATTGACCCTATGAATAAGTTGAACAATTTAACTCAACTAAATAATCTACAACATCTACATCCAATAAGTGAACATTTGTGGTGGGTAGCCTTAGGAGTAAAATTAGGATTGATTATGATGTTGATTTCAATATTTCTAATGCTAGTTTCACTAGGTTAAGACAAGCCGGATGAGGAAGCCTGAGCCTAGAATATTATTGTCTCATCTCGACCGGGGCCAAGTGAAACTATACTTATCGGAATATTCAAACTTTCAGAGACAAAATCAAGGAAATTCTTCATTTTTTTTGGTATAATTCCATTGGAAATATCTATATCCTCTGATGGCCACCCTGCAAAACTCTTGTACACCGGAGTACATTTTCCAAGATATGACAGGGATGAGGGGAAATGATTGATATCTGTCCCATCTTCACCTTTGTATGCCACACAGACCTTGATCTCATCCATATCTGACAAAATATCAAGTTTCGTAATTGCCAATGAAGTGAAACCACAAATTCGATTGGACAATTCCAGCATAACCAAGTCCAACCATCCACATCTCCTAGGACGACCTGTGGTTGTCCCAAATTCCTGTCCCTTCTCCCTGATTATTTCTCCAACTTCATCCTCTAATTCTGTTGGGAAAGGTCCTGAACCGACTCTTGTAAGATAAGCTTTGGTAACTCCGACTACATCGGAAATCTTAGACGGTGCAATTCCCGAACCTAAGGCTGCTCCGGCTGTGGTTGGACTGGATGAAGTAACAAATGGATAAGTTCCATATTCAATATCTATGTGAACTCCCTGAGCTCCTTCTAAAAGAACACTAGCTCCAATGTCGATATGTTGATTCACCAACAATGAAGTATCGGTGATGAATCCACCTAATTCTTTCCTCCATGCCTTACAAGTTTCAAGCAGACCATTAATTGTCAAATCATCTTTTATCCCATAATGATTCAGTAATGCCTGATTGCGAGGTAATGCCTTTTCTAATCTCTCAATAATCACATCATCATCCAGAAGATCACCCATTCTGATTCCGATTCGCGATGCTTTATCTGAATAACAAGGGCCAATTCCATTTCCTGTTGTACCTATCATTGATTCACCCTTAGAACTCTCTTCACCGCCATCAAGCATTTTGTGATAGGGCATGACTACATGAGCTCTATCTGAAATAAACAATTGGCCCCTTTCACCATCTAAATTGGCTAACTCTTTGAGCAAAACAACAGGATTGACTACCACACCATTACCTATTACATTGATGATGTCGGTACGCAGGATACCGGAAGGAAGAAGATGCAGCTTGTGTTTCTTGCCATCTACTACAATTGTATGGCCTGCATTATTTCCTCCTTGGGATCTGACAACCACCTTGGATTTGTCAGCCAGAAAATCTGTTATCTTTCCTTTGCCTTCATCACCCCACTGGGCACCGATTATGGAAGTGACCGTCACGACAGGGTCCCACCGGATTTCACTACCAGTGAATAAAGAGCAGGCAACAGGAACATGGCTGAGATCATGGAAGCAATCAGAAGGATAACAATGATAAACACGAACCACCACAAAGCGGAAATATTAATGAAGAAAGCAGCTGTTAGTCCAACCAATGTTACGGCAGTTGCCTCAGCTAAGGTCTGAGCTGTTTTGGCGGTCGCATTATAGATACTTGGCATGTTTATTCCACCCTCAATTACTCTCTGAGTAATGTGGATCGAAAAATCAATCCCCACACCTATAACAATTGAACCGATCATCACCGTTACTAGGCTCAGAGCTTGTCCCAGTACAACGAATGTCAGGGGTTCTAATGCTACCACCCAACACACTGGAAGGGTAGTCAAGAGCCCTATCTTAATATTCCTAAAAGTCATTGACAATACAATTAAGACGAGGATGATGCAAATAGCCAAAGTTGTTATCTGTGATTTAATCAACTGTGCATTGACACTAGTCCCTATAGCTGCGACACCGGTCAACTTGGATATCATAACATCTCCATGATCGTAATTATCCCTTATTTCATTGACAGCGGTAACCGAAACCTCCATAGAAATAATGTCTCTCAGAGGCATATCAACATATATCAAGGTCTTGGAATACTGGCATTCAACTCCTGCAGACGCGTCAGGAGAGCAGTCCATTATCATGCTTAGGGCTTCAGGAGTTATACTATCATAGAATACGTTAAGCAAGAATTTCTGCATGTCTCTGCCAAAAATGGGATTGTCTCGAATCTGGTCCTGATGAAGAATTGCCCAGAATGTTCTTTCAAAAGGGTCTTGTCCAGTATTATCAATTATGAAATCAAGAGTGGATGATTGGTTGGTTGAGATCTTAACTGCCTTCATAACTTCGGTCAAAGATATTGCTGTTACGTCTTCAATATCATTTAAACCGTCTCTGTTGCCGTCCTCCCCTCCAGCTACTACTAAATCTATTTCATCTAATTGATCAACAGCATCGTCGGCAATCTCCTCATAACCGTTCCGGAAATCCCCTCTGGCAATCATCATTCCAAAGGCACCTGCATTGAACTCTTGAGAATATTTAATAATGCCCTCTAGGGTTGGTTCATCATCAGGAACCATTTCAAGATAATCAATATTCGTTTCAAGGGCAGGTATTAGACCTATAGAAACCAAACTGACTGCTAGAAGAATGACCAGCACGGGTTTGTTGTGCTCGGTAACAGTATGAGCCAATCTATGCCATTGACCTTCTGTTTTTCTATAATCATAATCTGTTAGGACCGCTAATGCAGGGGCCATAATGAACGTACTTAGTAAACATACAAAAATTCCCAAGGTCAAACTCAAGCCAACGGTAAAAACAGGGCCTAAATTAGTATACATCAGACTACCAAATCCAATCATTGTAGTCAAGGCCGAAAGGGCAATCGCTTTTCCAGTTGTTGAAAGGGCTTTCATCATTCTTATCTGTGCATTGGGGCCTGTTTCCTCTGTAAAACGATTGGAAAGATGAAGCCCGTAGGCTACGCCTAAAGCCATCAGGATAGGCCCTAGAGCAATTATAGTAGGAGTCACCTCCATCCCAGTCCAGCCAATAATTCCATAAGTTATGAATATAGAACATAATGTAGGAACCCCAGATATCAGAACTGCCCTAATTTTTTTCTGGATCAAAAATATAGCAATGGCACATAGTACCACCCCTATAGGAAAGATGTTCCAGAACTCAGAGAATGAGCGATCTGTAATAGCCTGAGTAACTGGTACTGGTCCGGTCAGCATCATGCGACTGTAAGTTTGCCCCTCTGGCCGGTTATTATTCTCTTCGTGAAGGCCCAAACCTCGGTTCTTCATTGTGGTATCTATCACTTCAATGATTTCAGGTGGAGGAACTTCACTAGTTATACCAAACAATATAACAGCTGTATCCCAGATGCCATCACCATTTGTATCTCTAATAACTTTCTCAAGAACTGAAGGTGGTAAATCCTGAACAATATCATCTATATCTGATTGACTTGGAATCTCATAGTGATTCAAAGTATCGGCCTCCTTTGCTAATTCAGCTACTTGTTTCACCAATGCTGCTGTGCTTGATGACCCACCATCCGTGGTAGCCGAGGCCCAAGCGTCCGAATTGTCAATCAATGCGTCATAGACTCTGCTATTGGTGCTGTGTAACTCCTTGATCAAGGTAGATACACTGAAAGACCAGACAATATCATCCTCTAACCCCCCGTCCGAAGGAACGATGCCAGGGCCTCCCTTCTCTGTCTGCCCAAAAGGATCTACAGTCCTCTCAATATAATCCATTTCGAGGAGGACTTGTCGATTCGTTATATTAGCGGGACTTGCTACATCATAAGCATTATCAGTTTCAACATAGATTACAATAATATCTGTCGACCAGTCTTCTCTGACTTCGAGCAATAAAGCTTCTTCATCGGAGCCTTGGGGTAGATAGACCTCCATTGCCCCGTTTATATTGGTCATTCCAATCCCGATGAGCATGAACAGTGTGATAGCTGCCATCACTCCTAAGGTAATTGGAGGGTAATCCGTGGTCAGCCTCACAAAACTCCTTACCAGAGGACTGATTTCTACCTCAGGACCCACTTCAGGGGATTTCACTCTCTTGGACTTTTGTACACTATGTAACTTCTTTGAAGACTTGGCTGATTCTTTCTTGGTAGGGGGCGGTTTACGACCCATTTTCCGTTTGGCCACCTCCCAACTATCCGATATCTTCTTACCCCCAATTTCACCCCTCAATAATTCTTGTTGCTCTTTGGCTCTCTTATCAAAGAAACGGTCGATACGACCTCTTATGCTTGAATCTTCGTCATCTGGTGACACGCTTTCGTTCTCTTACTAAAGGGGTGATAATAAATGGGTTCCGATTCTAAAACATCTACTTTATAATACTCCGTCAGGGTCCTACATGACCATGAAGAATAGATTGTGGATTTTCCTGTTCCTCACTGCAACTGTAGCAATTATGCTTTCAACCAGTCAGGAAGTTACTGGTGAGGCTGACCCTTTCGTTGATGAGGTTCTTTATTCTAGCGATAGTGTCGAGGACACTGTAGTGCTTCAGAGTGGAAGGGATAATGCGACTTATTATCGATACCTGATTATAGATGACTATGACGATTCACCGGAAAACTGGTCACAGCCAGGATTCAACGACTCAGGATGGGTCATTGGAGCTGCCCCTTTTGGCGACAGAAATGATAATGGTGTAGACTATCGCACGCAATGGGATACTGATGGTGATAATGATGACGTCATATTAATCAGGCACAAATTCAATATGCCTAATGGAGTCATAGTATCGGCTGAACTTAATGTGGCCTTTGACAACTATTGCACGCCTATAATCAACGGAAATCTGGTTTACAGTGAAGGTGAAAGAAGTGCAAATGGTATGGAATACTGGAATGATGGCGGTACAGAATCACTTTCTCCCTCTATTTTCAACAGTGGAGAAAATTTATTGGCGGTATATGCACGTGACGGTGGAACAGGGTGGAGTAATCGTCAATGGATTGATTTAGAAATCAAAGCTCAGATTTTTGAATCAACGACTGAACCTATAATCTTTGGAGATTCCATATTGCTCTCAATTGTGGGAGGAAACCACGGAAATACTAGTGCAACCAATTTTACCATTAACGCTACTTCAAACAATACTTTGGTAGAAACATTCTATGTCGAGGCGATGCCTGCAAACAGTTCTGGTAACTTGTGGCTACAATGGACGCCAGAACTTATTGGACTAAATCAATTGGATATCCAAGTATCATGTGATTGTAATGATACTAATCTATCGAACAATTTGTTCACCATGGATCTAACAACAGTAATTTATTCTTTAGAAGCATCTTTTGACAATGATATTGAAGTTATAAATGCGTCTAGGAAAGTGAGTTTCTCTATCGAAGTTCAAAACACAGGAGGATTGATTGACAATGTCAGTTTAACACCTTCGGAATCAATGGTTGGTGATTGGAATATCGAATTTACTCCAAACCATTTTATTCTTTTACCTAATCAAATCCAAAATGTGATTATAACTGCAGAAGTACCCGATTCATACGACGATGGATTTTATAATCTTTCTTTTGACGTTGAAAGTGAGCATATTGGTAGTGTCGTAACCAAAAATTTAGTCGAAAAGGGACTTACTGGTGATGTTGCCTGGAAATGGACGAACTCGTCCGGAGAAGAAGAATTGTACGATAACACGAACTGGACAACACTGAGTTTTAATGACACATCATGGAAGAATGGAAAAACACCTTTTGGTGATGGACCATTGAGTTGTGAGGGATGTATCTATGGTGGTACTGATCAAAAAACTCTCTGGGAAGAAAACAATTATGCGTACTTCCGCCACATTGTAGACATACCAAGTATAGAGCTCTATGAAAATGGGGTAATGACAATCAATGTGGCAACAAATAACTTTGGGGATCACTATTTCAATGGTATCTATATTTTTGGAGATCTAGATGAGGGTGGTGGCCACTACGCTGATTACTGGAATGATGAATTCCAGATATCCCTAATTTATCTTAATGAGGGAGAAAACGTAATTGCAAGCGTAGTCCATGAAACTGGGCAAAGCCAGTGGTTTGATCAGGAAATCACTATAGAATTCCCACGAGAGAATTTGTGGGGTTACCATACCACAACTTATGACCTACCCCTTTACATCGATTCAGAAGCACCGACATCTAGAGTCAACGAGGAAGGATTCTATAGAAATAGTTCAACCTTTGAGGTTAAGTGGCGAAGTCTCTCAAATTCTGAAGACCTGGAAGGATACTATATCTATTATCTGGTCAAAAATGGTAGTACACTAGGAGATTGGACCCTACTAGGATTTTTCACAAACAACTCGATTAACTTCACAGGAGAAAACGGATTAACCTATAGATTCAAGTCAATTTCTTTGGACACGCTAGGAAATCTGGAGAAAAAGGGAACCTATGACACTGAAATGAGGGTCGATCTGCAAAGTCCAATGTCTACCCTATGGTTGGCCGAAGGTGATCTGGAATTTACAAATATAGATGGGGTGACTGTCAAATGGAAAGCAAACAATTCAAACGATATCATTGGCTACCTCATAGAGTATCGTATCACTGGCGATGAATCATGGGAGGATTTGGGTTCTTTCACGTCTATTGGAGAGTATTGGTTCTCTCCTGAAATAGATGGTCAGTACGAAATCCGTTCTAGGACCGTAGATTTTGCAGGAAATTCAGAGGACAAGAATTCAGGTGATATTATCCTAACCTTTGACCGTGTAAAACCCACTCTGACTTTAGCAACTATTGATAGTTTAACTGGGACCGGAGATTTAATTCTAGCCATTGAATACGCTAGTGAGAATTTATCTCAGATTCAATTGGAATACGCCAGATTACCTGAAGGTACTGAAGACGTCTTGGTGTGGAACTCTATAGATGATGAGTGGGATAATGGGGCTCTGGAAATAAAGAAACTACTAGTGGATGGAAAGACCTATTATTTCCGTATTAATCCTGTGGACCTGGCCAGCAATGAGAATCCCAAGTATCCACTTGAATTTACATTATCGTGGAATTCAAATATGACAAATACAGTCGAATTACCAGCCATTCCACTAAAACCTGTGATGATTGGAAAGATTCGTAACATGGAACTTACTGTCGATGAAGATCTTGATGGAGTGTATGAGAAAACACTAGAGGAATTTACAGGAACTGACCTGGCCGCTATGAAGGCAAACCAATACTGGGTGGATTATGATAATGCAAGAGTTATCTTTGGTGATGGCACTGATGGATACCTTCCCCCCGCTAATTCATCTATGTCCATAGTTTATCATGCTTATGATCTAATCACGACCATAGATACAACACCCGCTATGGCTATTGAAACCGTCGAATATTTAGTAGAAGATCGAAACAACCTGACCATAACTTGGGAAAGTCCTCAAGATGCCACAAGTTTCATAATCGAAAACCGGGAAAATTTTACCACCCCCTGGATTGCGATAGATACTACTGAAAGTCTTGAATATCATGTTACCAATTTGAGTAGTGGCTACCACTATTACAGAATCATTTCTGTTGACAGAATGGGTTATACCAATAGTGAGATGGAAGGAGAAATGATGGAGATATTTATTGAAACTGAGATTATACCCAGTACAGTCGATGAGGATAGTGAAAAAATAGTGCCAGAATTGTATCTGGCAGCGGTTGTTCTACTAGCTGTCGCTGCCTCTTCGGCATTCTACATACTCAGGGGAAAAGACCAAGACTTACAACTTGAAGGATCGGTGTTGGTACCTGTGGAGGCCGAAAGCTCAAGTGAACAAATTTCAGGGGACATAGATGAACCAAAAAGTGACTTTAGTATAAAGGCTGGAAGCGAATTTTCCAAGCAAGTCATATTCCTTTGCGAGGTGGGATGTCAAAGAGAATTTACTGGGGATGATGATGATGAGATTATGTGTCCTCACTGTGGAAGTATAGGTAAGTCTCCGCTATAGTGGGCAAGTAATTTTAAGCGATAGGCTCTGCCTATTCATGACCTCAAGTTCAGAAGTACCTGGTTTTTACAAAAAAAAACCATCTGAAAGATTAGAATATGTGAAAGACTTTGCTAAATTGTCTGCTGAAGAGGCAGCTGCAATAAGTGATTATGGTGCTCTGGGTAAGGAAACCGCAAATCGAATGATAGAGAATGTAGTTGGAACCTTCCCATTGCCTCTTGGAATTGCAGCCAATTTTATGGTAAATGGTAAGGACTACATGGTCCCCATGGCCCTTGAGGAACCATCTGTCGTAGCTGCAGCCACTCATATGGCCAAAGGGACTCGAGAAACTGGAGGGATTACTGCTGAATCTGACGACCCCGTTATGATCGGACAGATACAATTGGTGAATCTAGAAGATCCTTTTGATGCCAAGGAAAAAATCCTGTCTAAAAGGGATGAGATTGTTGATTTAGCAAATGAGCAGGATCCTATTCTGGTTAAATTTGGAGGAGGGTGTAAAGATATCGAAGTGAGGGTTCTAGACTCGAAGACCGGACCGATGGTAATAACTCATCTACTAGTAGATTGCAGGGACGCGATGGGGGCTAATGCAGTGAATACCATGGCGGAAGCCGTAGCTCCCAGGCTGGAAACCATAACGGGAGGAAGAGTATACCTTAGAATTATCTCGAATCTGGCAATATATCGCAAAACTAGGGCAAGCGCCGTCTGGCCCTCTGAGTTCCTTGGTGGTGAAGAAGTTGTAGATGGAATAATCGAGGCTTTTGCCTTCGCCTGTGCGGATCCATTCAGAGTCGCCACACACAACAAGGGAATAATGAATGGAATTGATCCAGTGGTTATAGCAACTGGAAACGACTGGCGGGCTATTGAAGCCGGAGCCCATACATATGGTCAATGGAAAGAAGGACATTCCTCATTTACCGACTGGGAAAAGATGGAGGATGGAAATCTCAAAGGAAGCATAGAACTACCAATGGCTATTGGACTTGTTGGAGGAGCCACAGCAACTCATCCTACCGCAAAAGCATGTGTCAAGATCCTCAATCTGGAGATTCCAGGAGGTGCAGCCATACTGTCACAAATTATCTGCTCCGTAGGTCTCTGCCAGAATTTAGGAGCCCTTAGGGCATTGGCCTCAGAGGGAATACAGAGAGGACATATGGGATTACACGCTAGGAATTTGGCAGTTCAAGCGGGAGCTGATAAGCATGAGATTGATGAACTGGCTGAGATGTTGAAGAGGTCAGGTAAAGTGCGAGCTGATATGGCTGAGAAGTTCCTGAAGGAAATAAGAGAAAAGAAATGACGGTCTTATCAGATGAGGCCATCTTATCTGCAATTGATTTGGGGGAATTGGAGATTGAACCATTCAATGCTGACAATCTCACACCAAATGGATATGACTTGACCATAGATGAGATAGAAATTCCTCAAAAATCCAAGGTATCCAAAGGTTCACTGGATATTCCTGCAGGAACCAGATTTGCAATCTCCACGAGGGAAAGGATTTCATGTAGTGCAAATCTATGTGCCCAACTATGGTTACGAACCAGTTGGGCCAGAAAGGGAATAGCCTGTAGCTTCGGAAAGATAGATTCTGGTTTCGATGGAACTTTGACACTACTCGGTTTCAATTCCAGCGACGAAAATGTTTCGATAAGTGTGGGGACAACATTTGCCCAGGTCGTGTTTGAGATGTTATCTGGACCTGCAAGGTCATTGTATTCTGAAAGAAGTGGGAACTATCAAAATCAGAAGGGCGTCACCTGGTCGAAATAATATAATCCACTAATTCAACGAAACCCTGGGAACCATCACCATCCGTGACATAAACTGGGTGATTGGCCATTATATCCTTGTATTTCAGAACCGAACGGACACCGACGGACAAGGGAAAATAACCGAACATAGGAGAATCATTCGGTGAATCGCCAATATACATGGCCGTGCTTGCCTCCTGTCCCAGACCTTCCAATACCCTAAGGGACATTTCTTGTTTGCTATAATCGCCGAACCAAATATTTACGTGAAGATTAGAAATTGAGGCTTTGGCTCCTCTCTCCTCACAATGGGAGGCAATCGCTATAGCCGTTTGAAGTGAGGTTTCTGATTCTTCAGCCATATCAACTGCAATATCCCATTGTCTGAATGACTGGTCAGCGGCCAGCTTAATGCCTGGAAACTTGATTAAAAGGTCAGCAAACAATGAATCCAAACGTTTCCGATATGAACCGTTATCAACTGGATTGTGAAAACTCAGCCTCTCAATCTTACCCATCTTTTTGGAATAGGCCAATGCCCCATTCTCACCAACAACAGAATCAACTGGCCACCAACGAGCCATGAGATCACACCAGCCAGCAGGTCTTCCAGTAACTGCTATTGTCTTGATCCCATTTTCCTTAACTCTCTCCAATGATTGGTAAGTTTCAGCTTCCAGATTATCCTCTGTAACAAAGGTACCATCTAAATCAAACATTAAGGTTGTAACCTGACGTACGGCCTCTACTGGCATCTTTGATAAGGGAAGCATTATCGATAGTGAAAACCTACTTTTATATATGCTTCGTCAATTTATGGAATCCGAAACCGAGGTCAAGATGCCATCCCTATACGGAACCGTCAAAAGCAAAACTGGAGAGATGTTCCAAGAAAGCATGGATTATTGTAAAAGTGCTCTTCAATCCGTATCCCGCTCCTTTGCACTTACGATTCCCTTGGTAGAGGAAAATATCCTAGCGCCAATAATGGTTGGTTATCTAGAAGCAAGAATTTTGGATACCTTCGAGGATGATATAGGTAGAAGAGAAATCAGTCTTCAAGAAAGAATAGACTCGATGAACATATTGATGGAAATTCTGGAGAGTCCGGATAGCTTATCTGCCAAATCAAAAGCCAGAGAACTAGCTGAATCTGCTGATGAAATGGTATTGAATCCTAACTATCGAGACTTGGTTAAGAACATGGAAAGAGTCTTGGAAGTTCACAGCAGCTTTGACGAAAGGACCAAAGAATGCATGGTTCGTTGGTTAAAAGAAATGAATTTTGGAATGCAGAAGTTTCTGAAACAGGAAGTTTATTCGTTTGAGGACCTGAACGAGTATTGCTATTATGTGGCTGGCACACCATCTGGTTTCCTAACGGAATTGATAAGAACACGATCCAAATTTTTAGGAGAAGAAAACTCACAGATTCTGAGGACTAATGAAAGGGACTTTGGTCTATTCTTACAAAAAGTGAACATTATCCGAGATTTTAGAGAGGATATTCTCGATAATGAAAAAATATTCTGGCCAGGTTTCTTGTTTGAAAAATACAACTTGGTACCTGCAGACCTGCTAAAACCAGAGAATGAAGAGAAATGTATGAAACTATTGGATGCTATGATCGATAATGCCAGTCTACATATTGAACCTGTCAAGGTTTACCTTAACGCCATACCTGAGGAGTATGCCGGTTTCCGAGCGGGAGCTGCCGTCAACTTTGCAATGGGTGTAGCAACCTTGAAGTCAATGAGGAATAATACTGAGGTATTTTTCGGTGAGAAACCAGTAAAAATCTCACACGAAGCCAGAGATAACATACTGGCAGACCCTCTAGGTTTTGTCTCCGGTTGAACTTTAATATCCCGACTATAATTGGTTTGATATGTCCCGAATATACCTATTTGTTTTAGGAATACTGAGTTTAGGAATTATTTTTTCAGTAGGCAGTGAGGCGGCACCTTCCACAGGAACCATTCAAGTTGCATTCATACTTTCAGAATTTGAGGATCAGGAATATCAGGACGACCACGATCAAGACTATTTCGAGGATTTGGCATTCGGCGAAACCGATTCCATGTGGGAATATTTTGATGAGGTTTCCAGAAGCGAATTGAACATTGGAGGTGATGTTTTCGGCCCCTATACCCTAGATGGTGACGCTGCGGACTATGGGTCTGAAAATCAGAATTTCGTCAGGGACAGTGTTGAAATTGCTGATGATGACATAGATTACAGAGACTATGATGCTGTAATGGTAATACATTCCGGACCCGGTGAGGAATCAAGTGGAAATAGTGATGATATCTGGTCTATTCACTGGACAACCAACATTGAAACAGAAGACAATGGGTACGAGATAAAGAGAATTACACAAGCACCAGAGTACGAGAATTCAAATGGTGAAAGAAGCCCACTAGGAGTATGGTGCCATGAATTTGGACACGAATTAGGACTACCTGATTTATATGATTATGATAATTCCTCTGAGGGTATTGGAAATTGGGGACTAATGGGGTCTGGATCCTGGGCTAATAATGGAGAGACTCCAGTGTATCTAGCCGCCTGGTCCAGATACGAGTTAGAATGGATTGAACCCGTTGTAATCACTGATGACATCACTGGTCTGGTCTTGGAACCGATTGAAGATGGAGGAATCACTTACATGCTTCCAATACCTGGAAATTGGTCTGGCTCGGATGAATATTTCTTGATAGAGAATAGACAACAGATGCAATATGACCAATATATGTCTGGAGAAGGGCTGTTGATCTGGCATATTGATGATAGTCAGGGTGGTAATAGTGATGAAGATCATAAGTTGGTGGATTTGGAAGAAGCTGATGGTGATGACGATCTTGACCATGCAGTGAATAGGGGAGACAGTGGAGATCCTTACAATTCAGGTTCATTCACAAAAGACACCTATCCCAATTCTTTGGCCTACAATGGTACAGAATCAGGATGGAAAATTGAGAATATCGAGGTGAACGGGAAAAATATCATTGTGGATATCAGCTTCTTATCAAAGCCACATGCTATTGCAGATGCTGATGAAGCCGTCATAGCAGAGGGATTTGAACTGCAATTTTACGGTAATGAGTCTTGGGATGAAGATGGCAATATTGTAAACTACACCTGGGATTTTGGTGACGGAACCTTTTCCTATGATGAGAACCCAATTCACATATTTGCGACAAATGGAACCTATGATGTTATTCTTACCGTAAGGGACAACAGCAATCTGGAGGACTCAGTCATATTGAATATTTTTGTTAACAAACCCCCCATTGCTGTGGTCGAAATATCACAAACCGTGATTCTTCTGGGTGATGTAATCACATTTGATGCTTCTGATTCTTATGATATTGATGGAGAAGTAGAATTCTTCTACTGGAATTTTGATGATGGTTTCACGTCAAATCAGGCAACGACCGAACATGAATTCAGAAATTCTGGATTTTACAATGTTTCTGTAAAAATAATAGACGATCTAAATGACATCACTACCGTTTATTATCTGATAGAAGTGATAAACAGGCTACCACACGTAGATTTTACTATTGAGCCTGAAGAGGGAGACACAAGAACCACATTCAGTTTTACAGACCAATCCTATGATAATGACGGAGAGGTGGAGGCCTGGGTATGGGACTTCGGAGACTCTGATAGTACAGATTCCCAGAACCCAGAACACCGTTTTGCACTTCCCGGAATCTACACTGTAACGTTAACGGTCTACGATGACCAAGAAGGATTTAACTCTACAAGCAAGACAATAACTGTAGATAATTCACCACCTGATCCCGATATAGTCATTCCTGAAGGAATCAAGACTGGAGACAACCAATGGACCGTACCTGCTGATAGAAATATTGTAATAGATGGAATAGTATCAACCGATACCGAAAATGACGACCTAGAATTCTATTGGGAATATGAGGGGGATAGTTTCCAAGGATATCTCTTTGAAATTGACATGCAAACGGGCATACATGAAATTCAGTTAAATGTTGTTGATGAAAGGGGAGGAGAAGAAACTGAGACATTTACCCTAGATGCTGAGAGTGTTCCAATTTTGTCGTTGCAATACTCAGAAGCCAATATTCTAACCAGTCAACCAATTACTCTCAATTGTACGACTGAATGGGGTGAGATAGAAATTTACAAATGGCAGTTCAATGATGATATGGGTAGTAACTGGGGATCGAATACGACTGATTATTGGATGGATTTTTCTTCGGAAATAGCTGGCAAGTATTTTGTCAGTGTATCAGGAAAACATACTGCAACTGGTCTTTGGACGATTGTGTTTCCCCTGATTATAAATGTGTATGATCATCCCGAAGCTCAATTTGACTTTACAGATACCATCAATGAAGGTGACTGGATAACCTTTGACGGTAAGAATTCTAATGGATTGGAACTTGAATTTGAATGGATTCTGGATGGAACTCCGCTTGCTGGAAACAGTGAGTTAATTACAACACTGGTTGACTATGGTGGAATACATACTGTGAGTCTCCAAGTGTCTCAAAACCCGGTTGGAGAAGATTATATTGAGAAAGAATTCTATGCCGATCACAAGCCTACTGAGATTCTAAGTACAAACCCCTCAATGCCAAGAGTTGGTGAAGACTTTGAAATTTACCTGGGAGCTTACGATGTGGAAGGTGAAGCTATAATAGAATACATTGAGATAAGCGTATACGATATAGAGGGAGATGAGAGAGGAAAATTCAGATATGAGGATCAAGGAGCAAATTTCAACATAATCTTTGAGGTTGAATACACGGGAGAGATTGTGCTGGAATATAAATTAATGGATCTTAAAAACAATTCCAGAGAAGGCTCTAGTACAGTTGAGGTTCTAGGATGGGCAGATATATACGTTGAATCCTTGGAAATCAGCGGTAAAAAAGAAAAGGGCAAAATACAAACCGTAACTTTTGTTCTTAATAACTATAATGAGACTTACCAATCTGATATTTACAATGGTTATATTGCATCAGGTAGCGTTGAACTTCTAATTGATTCTGAAATTGTCAGTACCTGGACTTATGAAATTGAGCCCACTAAAAAACAGGAATTCCATTTTCAATGGAAGGCTACTTCCGGTCGGCACGATTTTGAAGTTATTGCATATGTTGCAGAGGGTGAAAAAAGTACAGACAACAACAATTTGATAAAATCTATCAACATTGAATCGGAAAGTAAGAGTGGATTAATACCCTACCCAAGTGTTGGTACCATTATTACCACGATTGCAATAGTCTCTTATCTTAGTCGTCGGAAGGCTAATTAACCACAACTAGAATATTGAGCCATGGTAGCCAACTCTCCACAAATGCGCCGAATACCGGATGAGCAGTTTTTTGACTTGAGAAATTGGAGCGCGGATAAAGCTGAAGACTATGGTGAAAAGGCATCAATGCTTGTCTATACAATGATGTTAAGCAAGGCTGAACAAGTTAATCAGATAACAACTGAATTGCATGATGGTAATATAATTCTAATCGACTTCACGCCGCTTACATCGGACCAAGAAACGTTGCACCAAATATTAGCAGAATTAGAAAGGGCCGTTGCTGATGTAGATGGGGATTTAGTTGGTGTAAGCCAGAAATGGATTGTTATTACACCTAAAAGTGTTAGAGTTTCACGAAAGAAACTAGCGCGTTAATTCACATAATTGATGAAAATTGCCATAATTGGCGGTGGAATGATAGGCTCATTCATTGCCGAGGAACTTTGCAATGATTTCGAAGTCACCGTCATTGATAACAACAAAACTACTTTGAACCAGATTGAAAAGCGCAACCACCGTATTTCTACAATCAATTTTGATGTAAAGAATGGAATAATTGAAGATGTTATTACAAACTATAATCTAGCGGTAAACTGTCTACCAGGTTTTATGGGATTTGAAATGTTGAAGACAATAATTCAGTCCAAGGTATCCTGTGTAGATATATCATTCATGCCTGAAAATTGTCTGGAACTGTCAGAACTTGCGCTCGAAAATGATTGTCTGGTAATACCTGATGCAGGCGTTGCACCTGGTCTTAGTAATCTCATTATAGGCAATATAGTAGCAAACAATAAAATAAAAGAAATCCGAATTATGGTTGGTGGACTTCCGAAAAAAAAGAATCCGCCTTGGAATTATAAGGCTCCCTTTTCACCTATAGATGTAATTGAAGAGTACACTAGACCTGCCAGAATACGAGTAGACGGGAGAACTGAAGTTAGAGAGGCCTTATCAAAAAAACAAAGATTTGAGGTAGAGGGTATTGGCGAACTAGAAGCTTTTCTGACAGACGGATTGCGAACACTCTTAGATCCAAATAGTTGTTTATCAGGAGTTCCTAATCTGATGGAATTTACCATAAGATACCCTGGACATTGTGAACTCATAAAAAGAATGATTAATGAAGGGAAATTCTCGGATGAGAACGTAAATTACAAGGACAAGAAAATAACCCGAAAAGAAAAAACATGTGTAGAATTATTCAAATTATGGAAACTTGAGAAAGGAGAAGAGGAATTTACTTTAATGCTAATTTCAGCAACACCAAGTAAAGGAAATGAAATTAATTACAAGATTTACGATGAATTTACAGAGGGAGTGACCAGTATGGCACGAACGACCGGGTTAACTGCATGCGCCTTCTCCAGATTGGTTTTGGAAAATAAAATAAGGGAAAAAGGTGTGATTTGCCCTGAAACACTGGGTATGAATGACGTATTCTATGATTATGTCTTAGATTATCTAAGGAACAAAGGAATTCTGATAGAATTCGGGTAAAGGATTAGAACCTTTTCCATCCCGTTGCTACCGCCATAAGAGTTAATACAGCTCCAATACGAAAAACACTCTGATATTCGAAATGGAGTAGTAATTCACCAACTAAAATACTGCCAAAACCACTTCCTAAAAGACAAAATGAAGTCAATAAACCCATAGTTCTAGCCCTTAATTGATAGGGTACGGTATCAGCCACTATTGAACGAGCTCCCAAAAAGTAGGTCATGAATATGGGAAGCATGAAGGCCAGAGTAACCAGATATATATTCTGAGTTAGCGAATAAATGACCATAGACACAAAAACCAAAATGGATGCCGCTCGGATTGCCATCTCTCTAGGATAGGAGTCAACTAACTTTCCAGCATAAGGTGCAACCAAGGCATGGACAATACCACTTAGTAAGACAATAACCCCCATTCCATAAGTTGATCCGGCTATCACCGTAAGGTAAACTGGTGAAAAACTGAGGAAGAACATATAGCCCATAAATAAAATAAAGGTAGTAATGAAAAGGCGTGACAGTTTCCAGAAATAGGGGGCAAAATCTAAATCTTTATCTATTCTTAAAACCGAGCGCTCAGTGGCTCCCATATATCCTACTACGGCCAATACACCTATAGATGCAGTCAGCAGGAACGAAAAGATTACCGTGGGATGTGCAGAACCATAATCTCCTGAAATGACTAAAATACCACCAAGGAAAGCCCCAGCACCCCAGCCAAATCCTAACGCTGCCTCTAACTTTCCCATCAAAGTCGCTCTAGCATCTGGATTAAGCTCGGAGAATAATGTTGCAATCTGAACCATTCCCCCTAAAAAGAAGGATTGGATAGTCCTAACTGTGACAAGCCCCATGGGTCCCAACCAGGCCAAAGGAATGTACAAAACTGCTGAAAGAATTGAACAGAGAACTACAACCCCCCTTCTATTTTTCCAACGATCAGCAGCAACTCCCCAGAATGTAGAACCAGCAACCAATGCAAAATTGGGTAATCCAACAACCAGACCCAAAGTTCTAAAATCTCCTAATGCCTCAGCTTGTAATCTGACTATGGTAAAAGCCAAACCCTGAGTTATATTATAACACAATGCACCAAACAAGGCAAGGCGAATCTTATTCTGCACACGGCTGCAAAGAACTCACTATTTAGCAAGGTACTGCATCTTTTTGACTGGTCAGCTATAGACCACAGAGTATCAATGCCCGAAGATATCGTTATCCTGAAGTTTGGAGGTTCAGTGATTACCGATAAGAAAAGTGAGATACCGAAAGTTAACCATAAGGCGCTTGACAAAATCTGCAATATTTTAAAGGATAAAGAAAGAAACATAATCATAGTCCATGGAGCTGGATCCTATGGACATCCTATTGCCAAAAGATACGCTCTTGCTGAAGGATTAGACGGTAGTCTGGAACAAAAAAAAGCTATAAATGAGACTAGGAAACAGGTTCATGAATTAAACCAACTCCTCTGTGGAAGACTTCAGGAATCTGGAATAGAGACCAAATCAGTCATTCCCTCACATTCAATGAGGACAAGGGGCTCAAGAAAAATAGAAAACTTCCCAATCAGTGAGTTTGACAAGCCACTCAAAGAAGGGAGAATACCTGTAACTTTTGGTGATGTTACTGAGGATCTGATTCAAGGAATCAACATACTCAGTGGTGATGTGATAATGATGGAATTAGCTAGAATCTATGAACCCAGACTCACGGTATTTGTAATGGACTATCCGGGAGTTATGAAAGGAAAGCCTGAGGATGAAAAGTCAGAAATAATACCTTTAGTAAATTCAGAAACCAGGAAATCCATAAAGAAATATTATGAGGAGGGGCAAATTACCGATGTGACAGGTGGGCTGGTTGGAAAATTGGAGTGCGCTGCCAGGATTGCTGAACACAGCCAATGCTGGATTACTAATTTAGACCATCTGGAGGATTGTATCTGTGGTGATTTTCATGGCAGTAGGGTGATACCCTGAAAGAACCAGGTAATGGGAATCTAGGAAAATTATTCCTAACTTTAATAGAAGGTAGTACCACTGTTGAGGAAGCTAGTAACAAAAGCGGTTTGACTGTTGAAGATATAGCTTCACTAATCTCGAGTCCCGAAGCAGATGCTTTTTTTGAAAAGAAAGGGGATGATGAACTTGAGATCTGTTGTAAATATAGTTGGATTGCCCAGAACATATCGCGGAAAGTCAAACTCAGGGAGGGGGAAATTGAAATTCTTACCAATCTCTTGGAAACAAAATTGGCCGAACATGCGAAAGACTATTGGACTGCAAATGGCCGTGTCGTCAGGGATTTGGATTACAGGACTGTAGGAGAATGGATTGAAAATGAGATTTGTTTTCTGGCAGGATTTGCTCTATGGTTTAGAGAAAAGGAAAAAGACGGAGATATTAATTTGTCATCATTAGTCTCCGAAGCTGTAGGTCAGGAAGTGAATGCAGATGCACAAATCGATTTTGACAGAAAACGAATAGAACTGCTGGCCGAGCTACCAAGTAATGCACTCTCAGTACTAAGGGATATGAATCCAGCAGGTAAAATCGCATACCGCAGTATGGATATGGCGATTATCAAAGGTCTGTCTGAAGGCGATGATGATTATGCTATGGATATGAGACAGAAAACACAGAAGAGTCAAAAACCGTGGTGGAAATTCTGGTAGTTAGAGATATGACAAACCAGTCTGAATAAAGTTAAAGGCAAAAACAACCAGAATCAAAGCAAGAATCTTCAGAATTATGAAGTAACTACGACTGGATAAGAAAGTTCTAGAGCGTCCAACCAAAATAGCTGTGAAAGTTTTGCACATGATGAATGTTAAAAAGAAAGAAAAAAGAAACACAAAAGGCAGAAATACATCCTCTTCAAAAGCCTTAATCAGAAACGGTGAACCGATAAGTGTCCAGTACACATAGGGATTAGGATTCAGTAGATTAGTGACAATTCCCTTGTAAAATGGTGAATTACCTGAGTTTTCCCCATCAATCTTCACTTCATCAATTGTGAAGGTCTCATATGCCATATATAGCAGGAAAATCGCACCGGCGAAAGAAATAAACGCAAAGAACTGACCGTAGTTACTCAAACTGGATACAACTAGGGCACAGAGAAGAATTATTGGGCCATCAGTCACCAATGGTGCCAGAGTAACCTTGAAGCCTGCCTTCCAATCTCTTTTCAAAGTCTCAGTTATAACCAAGGTCTGAAGTGGTCCAGGTTTGAAGCCTTCAACAGCCCCAAGTAAAACGCTGGCTATCAGCAATGATTCAAACATCTAAAATTGACTATTGTTCTCTTGTAACTTGAGTACCTGGCTTGAAAAGTTCGCTTGTTTCTTCGTCTCTCTGTTGAGAATTAGATCTCTTGGCTAGATCACCATTCATATCTATAAAATAGAGATAGCCTTCTTCTCTTTTGATTTTACTTTTTGATACGACAGCTTTCTGACCGCCCTGATGTTTCCATACAGTTCCATCAGACTCTACAAAATACAAAAAACCATCAGGTTTGGCTAAACCTAGTTTCTTCACGACTTCAGCCATTTATGCTTGAACCACGTTAATCCTGCATGGTGTTGGAAGTTTGTGAGATGATTTTCTAAGAGCTTCTTTCGCCTGTACAAGAAATTCATCAGATGTACGTAAAGTTATAAGTTTTTGACCGGGTTTGACTCTTGCCGCAGTACCAACGGTCTTACCGAAAGATTTACGCATTCCCATAGAAACCCTATCTGCACCGGCACCTTGCGCTATTTTGTTATGGCGTAAAACATGATGAGGATAAACTCTAATTTTTAGGTGATAACCCTCTCTTCCAGCATGTGTCTGAATGTATCGATTAGCCGTAACTCTTGCAGACTCAAGGGCATTATGTCTGACCAGACACTCTTCCTGAGCAGATAAGGTAACTTCAACTGAAAAATTACCGGAGGGTAAGCCCACATCGAATTGAGTTATTCGACTAGCTGGAACACCTCCAATATACTCTTTCCGAGTGTACGCCTTTTTCTTCCCCCTGAACATGTGGGCTGGGTTTTTCTTGGCCATTTTATAACCTGCTTCTGGCGCCAGATTGTATTCTATTTAAATCTTTACGTAACGGCTTGACTGCACCTTAGCATATTAAACCCCAATCTTTGTGTAATCACAAATGAATATTCATGAGTACCAAGCCAAGGAACTTTTCAGACAATATGGAGTAAAGACCCTGAATGGAATTCTTGCTTTGAACTCAAACGAAGCTGCAAATGCGTGTAAGGAATTAAGTGGTAAGATCTGGGTTGTCAAAGCCCAAATACATGCTGGTGGAAGAGGTAAAGGCGGTGGGATTGTTCTATGCCGTTCCGTTGACGAGGTTTACGAAGCTGCAAACAACATAATAGGTTCAAAATTAGTGACCCCTCAAACAACTACCGAAGGTGTCAATGTCAGCAAAGTATATGTGGAGGAGGGCTGTAATATAGCTAAAGAATTTTACCTTGGGATTGTACTAGATCGTGAGAAAGAATTGCCAGTAATAATGGCCTCAACCGAGGGGGGAATTGAGATTGAAGAAGTTGCCTCAAAGAATCCTGAAAAGATATTGAAAGTATATGTAGATCCAGTCACAGGGCTTGGGGATTGGCAGGCTCGGAAGATTGCATTTGGACTGGGACTTGAGGGGAAACAAATAAAGTCCTGCATGGGATTTATGAAAAATCTTTACAACCTATTTGTTGACCTAGACTGTTCTATTGTAGAAATAAATCCGTTGGTAGTAACCACTGCTGATGAAATTGTTGCATTGGATGCGAAGATTAACTTTGACAGCTCAGCGCTGTTCAGGCATGCGGATATCGAACAACTTCGTGACCAAGAAGAAGAAGAACCTCTAGAGGTCAGAGCCACTGAAGTCGGTCTCAATTACATAAAACTTGGTGGAGAAATAGGTTGTATGGTAAACGGAGCGGGACTTGCAATGGCCACAATGGATATAATCAAATTACATGATGGAGAACCTGCTAATTTCCTAGATGTTGGAGGTGGAGCTGATTCAAAACAGGTAGCTGAAGGATTTAGGATTATATTGTCGGATCCAAATGTAAAAGCTATCTTTGTGAATATATTTGGGGGAATAATGAGATGTGACTTCATCGCTGAAGGAATAATAGCTGCGGCTAAAGAAATAAAACTTGATGTCCCCGTAATCGTACGTTTAGCTGGGACAAATGTTGGAATAGGTAAAAAGATGCTTGCTGAATCTGGATTGGATCTTATCACTGCGGACGATATGAATGACGGTGCAATCAAGGCAATTGAAGCCATGGGAAGGAAAAAATGAGCATCTGGCTAGATTCTAGCAGTAAAATAGTGGTTCAAGGGATAACTGGAAAGAATGGTCAATTTCACTCTGAGCAAATGCTTGATTATGGTACTAAAGTCATAGGGGGGGTTACCCCCAGCAAGGGTGGCCAGGAAACTCTAGGTCTACCAATATGGGATACTATGGATGAGGCAGTTGATGCAGGTGCAAATGTGTCCTGCATATTCGTGCCTCCGGCCTTTGCAGCTGATGCCATCATGGAGGCTGCAGATTCAAGAATTGATTTGATTGTTGCCATAACTGAGGGAATTCCAGCACTGGATATGGTCAAGGTAAAGAAATACCTCGAACCGATAGATGCTCGTCTGATTGGTCCTAATTGTCCGGGAATAATTACTCCGGGCAAGAGTAAAGTTGGAATAATGCCAGGACACATACATAGGAAAGGAGATGTAGGAATCATATCTCGATCAGGAACATTGACCTATGAAGCTGTAAACCAAGTGACTGAAAAAGGACTTGGACAGTCGACATGTGTAGGCATAGGTGGGGATCCTGTAAATGGAACCAATTTCAGGGATTGCCTTGAAGCCTTCGAAAATGATGAAGATACAAAATCAATCATAATGATTGGAGAAATTGGGGGTACTGCCGAAGAAAACGCTTCACAGTACGCCAAGGATTATGTATCAAAACCAATAGTTGGATTTATAGCTGGAAGGACCGCACCTCCAGGAAAAAGAATGGGCCATGCAGGAGCAATCATCTCAGGTGGCAAAGGAACCGCAAAAGAAAAGATGAATGCCATGAAAAGAGCCGGAATACATGTTGCTGAGAATCCATCCGAACTAGGAAAGACTCTGGAAGAAATTCTATAATAAGGCCATTTACCACAAATCATAAACTTTATATAGTAGTTTTTACGGAGTAAGACATGCATTGCCTTGGAAAAGTGTCTCATCTGGATTCAAGAAACCTAGCTATCGTGATAGCTAAGAAAAAAGTGTCCAAGAACACCAAAGTTTTTGACGCTGAAAGTAAACTTGTTGGAAGAGTGGTCAATATATTCGGACCAGTGAGTGAACCCTATCTTGCCATTGCCGCCCAAAAAGGAACCCGGATAACCAGACTAGTGGGTAGGGAGGTCTACAGAAAATGAGTGTCAAATGCCCTGATTGTGATGGCGATAATATCAAAGATGAAGGTGACGGCATAATGTCGTGTAAGAACTGTGACCTGATATTTGATGCTGGGCCTCAATGGATAAAATACAGCCCTGAAGATAAGTCCTCTAAGACGCCCGAATTCCAATCTGAACAAACTTTGACATCAAAGACCATACTAAAGTGGCAAGAGAGCACCAGGTCTGGAAATCTAGCGAGTAAAAGTATACTTCTGGCCTCTGAAGAAATAGAAAGGATAGCAAATGAGATCAGGGTTACGGATTCCATAAAAGAATCTGCTCTGGAGATATTCTCAAGTTCTTCCAAAGCTGGAATAGTCAGAGGTAGGAGCAGCAGCAAAGTTGCTGCAGCGGCAGTCTATACCGCTTGCCGAATGGAAAACGTTCCTAGAACACTTGATGAGATCTCTGAAAGGACACATCTGAATCGAAATGAATTAAGCCGTTTGCATAAATTAATCACCAGAAAACTTAAATTGAAGGTATATACTACTACTACCTCAAATTTCTTGCCTCGATTCGCCCATAAACTAGCTATATCTGATTATGTGGAAAAGGAAGCTGGAAAAATAATTAAGGTCGTCGAAAGTAGCAACTACAGACAAGGAATATCACCAGCAGCTCTGCTAGGTGCAGCTTTGTATATAGCCTGTAAGAATAATAAGGTCAAAAGAAGTCAATTGGAAATAGCTAAGGCCGTTGGAACCTCAGAAGTAACATTAAGAAATCGAGCTAAGGAAATACTTTCTGTAATCAATCCTGAATAAAATAGAAATAATCCTCGGGAAGTTCTAATTCTATAGCAAACATCGGATCAGTGTTTGGATCCGTACTGTCATGATAGGCCACTACTACACCACCATCAGGTAAGATGGCTAAGGATGAGAAATCAAATCTTACGTCATTCCCTGCACCTGATGTTGCATCCAAATCCCCAAGTCCAATCATAGTTATAGAATCTGCCTCCATACTTTCTCTATAATCCCTTATATGGAACACTAAGTCAGCATCACTTGCAGTATCATTGTTCTCAGTCTGGACCCTTACAGAGATAACGGCCAGATCTAGGTTCCCATCTGCCTGAAAGTCCCATTCAAAAGTATTATCTGAAACAGATAGAGAGCCAGGCCACTTATGGGTGTAATTTGTCCAGTTATATCCGCCATCATAGCTAATTTGGTGAGTTAGATTGAAAGTCCCATCACATCCCTTAGAACCAGGGCTTGCTTGATTGCAGGATACACTATGAAGGGCACCCGAACTGTCTATGACTAAATTGCGGGAAGGCAATAATTCCCCTCCAGGAAGTGTGTGTTTGTGCCACTCTAAACTAGTATCCAAGAACAGGTTGCTACCATCACTGTACCAGCGTGGAAACAATAAACCTCCTGATGGAATAGGGGAAGCCCGCATCTCCCTGTGGGGTTGCATATAATCCCATTCAGGACCTAAATCATCAAAATATAAATCAAACTCTAAATCAGCGGGCCCTCCTGAATTACTATCGGGAATCTGTATAGGCCTATAATTCAGACCATCTACACTAATCTGATAGCCTTGCTCATTGTAACTCCAAAAGTTTGAGACTACCATACTGGCCCATGGACAATTCGAAGAGCATTTGTTTGTAGCATATTCGCCAGGAGTGATTGGGCCGACAATGGGTACTTGCCAAGAACGGTCATAAAATGGCTCTTTGTCAGCTGAATTCCAACACCATTCCCAATCAATTTCTTTAGTCTGGGGATCTTTCTTGCCCAAAATCGCATAGAATTGGTCAACTCCATCCACGCTAGGATATGGAAACCAAGTCATAGCTATAATATCTCCATTTGGTGCCTGAATAATTGACCCTTCACCCAAGCCCGGGGCAACCGTAGGGTCAAACTGGCCTTCTTCACATCCTAAATCTGTATTAACTACAGGAGGCACCCATTCGATCCAGGTCAGACCTCTATCCGTGCTATACCATGGCCATTCTCCACCCAGGTTATAGATTACACCATCTTGATCTGTGGCCAAATAGTGCTCGCAACAATTACCTCCATAATTATGTTCACTACTTCCTCCAATGTCCTCAGTCCCATATACAGCCCACAAACGTTCTGTAGCGATATCCATCGAAGCGGGATCAACAACGGAAAAATTACGGATTGGTTCTAATGAATATGGAAATTGAGATAATTCTTCCTCGGATACGACTAACCTGGTCACTTCCAAATCTGATTCTTCTATAATCGTACGTTTATCCTCGGGTTCAAGACAACCCATAAAGGAAAGGCTCAGAAGCATAATCACTAAACTAATACTTGCCTTCATTACAGCCTAATATTTGGACGACCTAAAATAAGTTTGTTAATCTTGCTAAGCTGTATAAATCGCCCCTTCTAGTGTCAGACAATGCCTCCTGTTGATGCAGATGCAACTAATGAACGTGCTTGTACTATACCTGGTGACAAAGGACTCTTTCCAACTGCTAGAACTGACCTCTGGTGGATACAACCACTAGCTGTATTCATGGGTCTTGGCACTGCCGTTGTTTACATGACTTGGGCAGCCTTTCAAGGCACTAATTATTACTATGATGTAGGAGGGGCAAGTTACCTATCGCCACTATATTCTCCGGAATTATTTGGTGAAACAGAGCACGCATGGTTTGGTGAAAAACCGACCTTCTGGCCAGAAGAAATACTTGGATTTGCAGTACCCTGGTCACCAGCATTCCTGATTCTGTGGGCACCTGCTGGATTCAGAGTTACATGTTACTATTACCGAGGGAGTTACTACAAGGCATTCTGGGCCGATCCACCTGCCTGTGCAGTAGGTGAACCAAGAAACAGTTATTGGGGTGAGAATTCCATGCCATTGATATTACAGAATCTCCATAGATACATGCTATACTTTGCAATAATATTCATTTTCGTCCTAAGTTATGATGCTTGGCTATCCATGTGGTTCAATGGTAGACCTTTCGAAGGTGATTTCGGTATTGGAGTAGGTACTATCGTATTGACGCTGAATGCCATACTACTTGGAGGATATACATTCGGATGCCATTCCCTAAGGCACCTGATAGGTGGTTATGCTGACAGAATAGTCAAGAAGCCTAAAGTCCAACAGAAAGCATTAGGCTGTGTTAGTTGCTTGAACAAACAGCACATGAAGTGGGCCTGGTTCTCTCTTTTCTGGGTCTGTTTTACAGATTTTTATGTCCGTTTATGCGCCATTGGAATTATTGATGATTGGAGAATCATTTAATGGAAGACTTTGAAACTAGAGAATGCGACGTACTGGTCGTGGGTGCCGGTGGTGCCGGATTAAGGGCAGCGATTGCAGCATCTGAATATGGCGCCAAGGTTGCATTGGTCTCCAAATCCCTACTTGGAAAAGCCCATACTGTCATGGCTGAGGGTGGAGTGGCTGCAGCCCTAGGTAATGTGGACGAAAGAGACAACTGGAAAATCCACTTCAGGGATACCATTCGGGGAAGTAAGAATCTGGCCAATTGGGAAATGGCCAAGATTCATGCCGAAAAGGCTCCTGATAGAGTTCGTGAACTAGAAAGATGGGGGGCCGTCTTTGATCGGACTGAAGAGGGGAAAATCAGCCAACGGAATTTTGGAGGACACCGATATCCCAGATTAGCGCATGTAGGAGACCGCACAGGTCTAGAGATAATCAGGACCTTGCAGGACCACGCCGTCCACATGGAAAATATTGAAGTCTTTATGGAATGCACAGTCAGTGACATCCTGAAATCCGGCAACAGGGCTGTGGGAGCATTAGCCTATTACCGTTCCTCAGGAAAATTGGTTGTATTTGAAGCAGGATCTGTCATTCTGGCAACGGGTGGAATTGGCAAAGCCTATAGGGTAACATCAAATTCTTGGGAATATACTGGTGATGGGCATGCACTAGCCTACTTGGCCGGAGCTGATCTAATCGACATGGAATTTGTTCAATTCCACCCAACGGGAATGGTATGGCCACCTAGTGTGAGAGGTACACTTGTTACCGAGGGAGTCAGGGGAGATGGTGGAATCCTTGTTAATAGTGAAGGTGAACGATTCATGTTCAACTACATACCTGATGTCTTCGCTGCTGAAACTGCCAAGTCTGAGGAGGAAGCTAATTCCTGGCTTAAGGGTGAGGAAGGTGCTATGAGGCCGCCTGAACTGCTTACCAGAGATGTTGTAGCAAGAGCCATAATGACTGAAGTAAATGAGGGAAGAGGCTCGCCCCATGGCGGGGTATTTCTAGATATTGCATCTAGACAATCTCCTGAATATATCAGACGGAAATTGCCTTCGATGTATCACCAATTCAAAGAATTGGCTACTTTAGATATAACCAAAGAACCAATGGAGGTCGGGCCAACAACCCATTACATGATGGGTGGGATTAAGGTTGAGGCCAATACAGCTGCATCTACCGTTCCAGGACTATATGCTGCTGGAGAAGCGGCAGCAGGAATGCATGGAGCTAACAGACTTGGTGGAAATTCTCTTTCGGACCTTCTGGTCTTTGGTAAAATCGCAGGGCAATGTGCTACTAACTTTGCGCAGGAGAACTCCAAAGTTTCATCCCATGGAAAAGAAATTAAGAAAAGTATAGAAAATACATTGGAACCATTTGAAGATGGCAATGAAAATCCCTACCAAATTCATCAAGAACTTCAAGAAATAATGGAATCTCATGCAGGTATTGTGAGAACTGGTGAAGAACTTGAGAAAGGGATACGTAAGTTAGAGGAACTGGAAAAAAGACTTCCAAAGATGCACGCTAAAGGAGACCGGAAATACAATCCTGGGTGGCATCTCTGTCTTGATCTACACAATATGATCATAACCTCTCTAGCTCTTTCAAGGGCTGCATTAGAGAGGACTGAGAGTCGAGGAGCCCATACACGTCTTGATTATCCGGATTATGATGATGAATTGGGTAAAGTAAACATGATTGTACGGCCTGGCCCTGGAGGAATGTCTGTGGTCAGATCCCCACTACTTGAGATGCCGACTGAACTCAAGGACTATGTTCTAAAAGAGGTTGTATGAAAAGAAAAATAAGATTGCAAAGGGGGGTGCCGAATAACCTCAGACTAGATAAGTTTGAGATTGAAGTCGAACCGGGAATGGTGGTCTTGGACGCAATCCATCTTATCCAAGCTACCGAAGCTCCGGATCTGGCTGTAAGATGGAATTGCAAAGCTGGAAAGTGCGGTTCCTGTTCTGCCGAAGTTAATGGAGAACCAAAATTGACTTGCATGACCAGATTGTCAGATTATCCTGAGGATCAGACTCTGACTGTCCAACCCATGAAAACATTCCCTCTGATTAAGGATCTGGTTACTGATGTTTCGTGGAATTATGAAGTTAACAAGCAGATAATACCTTATCAACACACCGAAGGAACTGGAGATCCAATAATGTTCCAAGATGAGGTGGACAGAGTTCAAGAATTCAGAAAATGTATCGAGTGTTTTCTTTGCCAAGACGTATGCCATGTTCTAAGGTCCCATGATATGAAAGATGAATTTGCAGGTCCCCGCTTCATGATTAGGACCGCAAGTCTCGAGATGCATCCTCTGGATCAAGGAGAACGGTTAGAACATCTTCGGGATGATCAGGGAATTGGACTCTGTAACATAACAAAATGTTGTACTTACGCTTGCCCCGAACATATTGAAATAACGGACAATGCAATAATTCCAATGAAAGAAAGAGTGGTCGATGAATACTATGATCCCTTGAAATGGTTGTGGAACATGGTTATAGGCAAAAGTAATTGAACACAAGAAGTGCCATTTTATGAAAAATAGTTGCCGCTCAACCGACGACTTGGGAGGTGGGAGGGGATCCGCCGGGAGCAGCTATTTCCAAAATAACCGGGTTTTATTAAAATATTCGGGCAAATGTGTTTAAAACAGACTATATGAGAGAACATGGATACTATCCGGGCACCCCGTGGAACAAAGATCAGTTGTAAAGGATGGTTGCAGGAAGCTGCTCTCAGGATGCTGATGAATAATCTCGACCCTGATGTTGCCGAAAGACCTGAAGAATTGATTGTTTATGGGGGTAGGGGCAAAGCCGCTAGAAATGAAGAATGTTACCATGCCATTGTTAAGTCTCTCAAGGCCCTTGAAAACGATGAGACTCTGTTAATCCAGAGCGGAAAACCAGTCGGTGTGTTCAAAACACACAGTAATGCCCCAAGGGTTCTTCTGGCAAATTCAAACCTAGTTGGGAATTGGGCCACCTGGGAACATTTTGATGAACTCGAAAAGAAAGGATTGATGATGTTTGGCCAAATGACCGCTGGTTCATGGATATATATTGGCTCTCAGGGAATTTTACAGGGAACCTATGAAACATTTGCTGAAGCAGCTAGACAGCACTTTGATGGAAACCTAGAAGGGAAATTAGTGGTGACCGGAGGATTAGGAGGAATGGGGGGCGCACAACCTCTAGCGGCTACTATGAACGGAGGAACGTTCCTTGCCGCTGAAGTTGATTCAGAGAGAATAAAAAAGAGATTGGTTACAAGATATTGTGATGAGGTTTCAGATAATATAGATGAAGCTATAGATTTAGCTCTAAAATGGAAGGAAGAAAAGACAGCAAAATCAATCACTGTTGTGGCCAATATAGTAGATTTGTTAGAGAGATTAATTGAGCGTGGAATTGTACCTGACTTATTGACTGATCAAACATCTGCACATGATCCTCTGATTGGATATATTCCACAAGGATTGAGTTTGGAGAAAGCTGGAGAAATGAGGGAAAAGAATCCAAAGGAATATCTCAAACGAAGTTACAGTAGCATAGCTGACCATGTACGCTGCATGCTCAAATTAAAGGAAAATGGAGCTATAACCTTTGATTATGGAAATAATCTGAGAGCAATGGCCAAAGAGGCTGGAGTGAAAAATGCATTTGATTTTCCTGGATTTGTTACAGCTTATGTTAGGCCCTTGTTCTATGAGGGGAAAGGACCCTTTAGATGGGCGGCATTATCAGGTGATCCAAATGATATTTATGAAACCGATAAAATTATTTTGGATTTATTTCCTGAAGATAAAGCTCTACACCGGTGGATTAAGATGGCCCAAAAAAGAGTGGAATTCCAAGGTTTACCGGCAAGAATATGTTGGTTGGGTTATGGTGAAAGGGCTCGGGCTGGATTAGCATTCAATGAATTAGTAAGAAGTGGAAGGGTAAGTGCCCCTATTGTTATTGGAAGAGATCATTTGGATGCAGGATCTGTTGCATCCCCTAACCGTGAAACGGAAGGAATGAAGGACGGCTCTGACGCTGTCGCTGACTGGCCAGTATTGAATGCTTTATTGAATACTGCAGCAGGGGCTACGTGGGTTAGTTTCCACCACGGAGGTGGAGTTGGTATGGGTTACTCTCTTCATGCCGGAATGGTAGTAGTAGCAGATGGTACAAAAGAAGCTGACAAGAGACTAAAAAGAGTATTGACTACAGATCCTGGTACTGGTGTAATGAGACATGTTGATGCCGGCTACGAAGAAGCAAGAAAAGTAGCTAGGGAAAGGAATCTGAAAGTTGGAATTGTAGAAGGCCTATGAACCTGATTATAGCTTCGGAGGCAGATACAGCCTCAAAAAACTTGAGAGACAGACTACTGGAAATGGCAGAATGGGAAGAAGATGGTAGATTTGATGGGGAGAAAATATGGCACCTTTCAAAGGATTACGGAAATTTTTGTCTAAGTGGAACAAGACTCATAACTATAAAAAAGTTGCACATTCATGCTGAGGGCATAGATCAAAAATGGGCTGAAGAAACGGGGATTGAGGTCAAGAATATCATTTTCTTATCTCGTCACAAAGCTGCAAGTGGAAGGCCGAGTCTTACTGTTCATCCAATCGGAAATTGGGGTAAAGCCGACTATGGAGGTCAAGAAGGGAGAGTCTCTGGAGCCTCACCTCAATGGATGACCGGATTACTACTGAGTATATACAAAAACAGATTGCCGGGATACGATGTCTGCTTTGAGGCTACACACCATGGACCTCTGATAGACAAGCCAACCATGTTCTTGGAGATAGGTTCCGGAGAGGATCAATGGAAATTGAGGGAACCTGCTGAAACTTTGATAAGATCACTGTTGGAACTTGAACCAGCCGAAGGAGTAACTGTAGTGGGAATTGGCGGAGGACATTATACACCTAGATTCACAGAAGCTGCGCTTTCACATGAGGTGTGTTTGGGACATATGGTCGCAAATTATGGACTTCCCTCATTAACACCAACTCTTCTTGATGATGCAATTAAAGCAAGTGATGCCGAGGGGTTGTATTTTCACAAGAAGGGAATGAAAAAATCAGACTACAGGAAATGGAAGGAACACGCTGTTGAGAGACGCATCCGAATTTTTAGTCAGGCAGATTATAAGAAACGGAATTTATAGACGATAAAAACATCTGTTTTAAAAACGAAAACACCCGATACACTTAATAAACGATTCTCTTGTAAAGATTTTTAGGTGTAAAAACCATGAGTGACGACGATATGGAAAATAGTGGTGACGAAGATTCTGGAATGGATGCTCCATCTGCCCCAGCAGAAACAGGCGACTTTCTAGAAGATACCTTTGGAATCACAAAGGCTGGAAGCACGGTGGAGACCGAGATAAGGGCTGGAATTACAACGTTCCTGACAATGGCATACATTTTGTTTGTCAATCCTAGCATACTCTCTGCTCCTCAAGCAATTACTGATGGAGCAGTACAGGGGATACCCTTCAACGATGCACTCTTCGCAACCGCAATAGCGGCTTTCGTAGGGTGTACAATTATGGGTCTCTGGGCGAATAAACCGTTCGCATTAGCCCCAGGAATGGGTCTCAATGCTTACTTTACTTTCGCTGTAGTTATGGGTATGGGTATTGCTTGGGAAGTTGCGCTTGCGGCCGTTCTGGTTGAAGGTGTGATTTTCATGATACTATCCTTGCCTCAGGTAGGATGGAGAACCGAAATGATCAATTCTATACCAAAGGACCTGAAGATTGCTACAGGTGCTGGTATCGGAATGTTCTTAGCAATTATCGGATTTAGAGAGATGGGCTGGATTCAAGACGATGGTGCTACTTTAGTCAACTTAGCTGCAACTGAAAGTTTCACCTATCAGTCTGGTGAATTATGGGCGCTAATCTGTCTTCTAGCAATAGCTGTCATGATGGCAAGAGGAATTCAGGGAGCCATGATTTATGGAATATTAGGTACAACTGTTATCGGTGGCTGGATAATGGGAGCTTCTGATCCATACAACGGTGTTGAAGCCGTTGCTGTTGGTTCCATGGATCACTTTGATTCAAGTAGACTGTTTGAAGTTGCGGGATTGCCGGAAGAATCCATGTTTGCCGCTTTCGGTGCACTTGGAGACTTGTCTGGAGATAATATGGGTGATTTCATCTTAGTAATGATTGCCTTCCTCTTTGTAGATATATTTGATACAGCAGGAACTCTATATTCTGTGGGAAGACAAGGTGGATTTGTTGATGAAAATGATGAATTAGAAGACTCTGATGAAGCATTCATGTCAGATGCTGCTGCTACCATGGTTGGAGCTGCAATGGGAACTAGCACTACAACCACATACATTGAATCTGGAGCTGGTGTAGAGGAAGGTGGTAGAACTGGACTGACTGCCGTAGTTGTAGGTGTATTGATGCTGTCAGGTCTTTTATTTGCAGGTCTTTTCAGCCAAATACCTACATTTGCTGTAGCTCCAGCACTAGTAATTGTAGGCGCTATGATGATGAAACAGGCTGCGGACATCAACTGGAATGATAAAGAAATGGCTATCCCGGCATTCATCACAATGGTATTGATGCCTTTCACCTATTCCATTGCAGACGGAATCGCATGGGGTCTGATCTCTTACGTAGCAATCAAGATAGGAATGGGCAAAATGGACAAATTGAACCCGGTTGTAAATGTGCTTGCGGTTCTAATGCTGATGTTCTACGTCGGACCTGGTGACCAATCAACCTTTGATTGGCTACTATCTTTCATATTTTAGATAAAATATGAAAACCCCTGAGTCCAATAGGGCTCAGGGAAACACGCCGAATACCTAGACCATGGAATCCAAAGAGAGTGTAGACAGTATCGCTGATAAGATAAGAGATGTCCCTGACTTCCCAAAAAAAGGCATATTATTCAAGGATATTACGCCAGTCCTATCAAACATAGATACCCTACGGGCATCGGTAAAGGAAATGGCAGCCCCATTTATGGATCTCGGAATCGATGTTGTCGTCGGCATCGAATCAAGGGGATTCATATTTGGAGCCCCAATCGCAGATGTTCTAGATTGCAGTTTTGTTCCAGTTAGAAAACCAGGAAAGTTGCCTTGGAAAACAGAGAGCGTCTCTTATGAGCTAGAGTATGGAACTGATGCTTTAGAGATACACAAAGATGCTATTACAAAAGGGCAAAACGTCCTTATTGTGGATGATTTGATTGCAACTGGGGGTACCACTGAGGCTACATGTAAATTAGTATCAAAATTAGGCGGAAATATCAAGGGACTTAGTGTATTAATTGAACTTGAAAAATTAAATGGGAGAAAAAGGCTAAATCAATATAACGTTCATTCCTTAGTGCAATACTAAGGCATGAGATTACTACTTTCAGAATCTGAGATAAAAAAACGGGTAAAGGAATTAGCTGATACCATCTCCAAAGATTACGAAGATAAATCACCTATATTTATTGGAATTCTAAATGGATGTTATGTATTCATGGCCGATCTTCTTAGAGAGCTAAGCATAAACACTGAAGTTGATTTTGTCAAGATTCGAAGTTATGAAGATGATTCATCAACAGGGACCATAAAATTTAGGAAGGATATTTCAGCAGATATAGATGATAGACATATAATCATTGTAGAAGATATTATTGATTCCGGTTTTACCATTAATTTTCTTGTCAACAGACTCAAAGAAGCTGGACCAAAATCCGTATCTGTAGCTGCAATACTTTACAAGAAAACGGTAGCCAAATTGGATTTTGAGATAGACTATGTTGGCTTCGAGATACCTCCCGAATTTGTAGTAGGATATGGATTGGATTATAATGAAAGGTATAGACATCTGAAAGATGTCATGGTCATGGAACCTGAAGACATAGACTGAGAAGCAAATCATTTAATAGAGACCAAGTAGGCGAGATAGGGGCAAACGATGCGCATAGATGACGACCTAAAGCTAACCTTTCGTGATGTACTGATAAGACCTAAGAGAAGTACCCTGAAGTCAAGATCTGATGTGACCCTCATTAGAGAATTTAAATTCAGGCACACGAAAATGGAATGGAAAGGAGTACCTGTTGTCTCCGCTAATATGGATACTACTGGAACTTTTGAAATTGCAAAGGCTCTTCAAAAGAATGAAATGCTTACATGTCTTCAGAAATTCTATTCAGTCAAAGAAATTAAATCCGCTCTGGAAAAAGGAATGGACCCTGATAACATCGCCATAACCTCAGGTTCTACTGACGAAAGTCTTGAATTGTTAAAGAAAAAAATGAAACTTGATAATGGATTAAAATTCATTTGTCTGGATGTTGCAAATGGTTATCGAGAAGACTTCTTGCAATTTGTCAGAAAGGTTCGCAAACAATTCCCGGATAAAATCATCATCGCTGGTAACATTGCTACTAGAGAAATGTCGGAAGCCCTTATCCTTGCTGGAGCTGACATAGTCAAGGTTGGGATTGGGCCCGGTTCTGTCTGTACCACAAGGAAAATTGCTGGAGTAGGATATCCCCAGCTTTCAGCGATATCCGAATGTGCAGATGCTGCCCACGGTCTGGGAGGGCATGTTATGTCCGATGGTGGATGTAATTCCCCAGGGGATGTTGCAAAGGCTTTCGCTGCAGGTGCAGATTTTGTGATGTTGGGAGGTATGTTTGCTGGCCACGATGAATCTGGTGGTGAACTAAAGACTACTAAGGAAGGAACTCAATACAAGGCCTTCTATGGCATGAGCTCGGCCAGGGCGATGAAAACTTATTTTGGAGAAGTGGCAAAGCACAGGGCTCCTGAAGGAAAAGAAGTAAGAGTTCCATACAGAGGGGCTGTGGAAATCACAGTTCAGTCCATTCTTGGAGGCATCCGTTCGGCTTGTTCATACGTCGGTGCAAGAAGGATAAAGGACCTGCCCAAATGCACTACCTTCGTTAGAGTTAGGATTACTACTAATGAGATCTATACGCCTAATGAAAAGGGTTGAACATAATTTAATAAATCTATCTGTTATGCCTTTGAATGGCAAAGAAAGTTGTACTAGAAACAGGCAAAACTTTTGGAGAATTCTGTCTTCTGACAAACTTTACCTCTAAGGACTGCACTTTACAGAATATAAATCTAGAAATCAACTTGGGTGGGCTAAAACTGAGCCACCCCTTTCTCAGTGCAGCAATGACTTCTGTTACTGGTTACGAAATGGCCCTAGCCCTAGGAAAGGAAGGAGGACTAGGTGTACTTCCCGCAAGACTTTCAATCGAAGAGCAAGTATCTATAATTGAAAAGATAAAAGGATATGAAATGGGATTTGTTGAGGATCCTATAACTGTCAGAGAAACTGCCACTATTGACGAGGTTGTCCGGCTTGTTGAAAAGCACGGACATTCTAAAGTGCCAATTGTAGATAGAAACAATATTTTCTTGGGATTATTCAGTTTTGATAGATATTTGGAAGCCAATGCAACACCTGGTGATGAAGCAACCAAGATTATGATAGACCTCAAGGACCTACCTATTACCAAAAATCCAGATATCTCTCTAAAAGATGCAAAGAAGGAACTTAGTGGGAAAAATTATCTGATTGTTCTGGATGATTTAGGAAGATTAGTCAAAATAGCCTTCAAAAAAGATATTGAGAATATACCTGTGGCCGCAGCAATCTCAACCCACAAAGGATGGAAGGGAAGAGTTCAAGCCTGTGTGAATGCAGGAGTGGACATGATCGTGGTTGATACATCGGATGGATTCAATGAATATACCTCAAAAGTTATTGAAGAATTCAAGAATATGAAAACCAAACTACCAATCTGTGTCGGAAATGTAATAACCTATGATGGGGCAAGATTTCTGATGGAAAATGGAGCTGATGTCATCAAGGTCGGGATGTCTTCCGGATCGATATGCACTACTCAACGCGAGAAAGCCACGGGAAGGGCACCAATGACCGCACTACTAGAAGCCAGTCAAGCGCGGGATGATTATTTTGATAAAACGGGCAATTATGTTCCTCTGATAATAGATGGAGGCGTTTCTTCTGCAGGTGACATGATTATTGCTTTGACCATTGCAGATGCAGTGATGATGGGAGGATATTTCAATCATTTCTACGAGGCTGCCGGAGAAAAGATGGATGAAACTATGCAATTGACCAGTCACGAACCTGATATCCGATACATTGCCACTTGGGGCGAAGGATCAGCCAGGGCCCGTAATCTGGATCGATATGGACACGTGGCTCGCAAAACATTCTTTGCGGAAGGTGAAGAGGGAACTGTCGAGAATTGGGGTAGACTAAAGCCAAAACTCAAACAGGATGTTCGAAAGATTAAGGCTGCACTTAGTAACGCCGGTAGCATGAATCTTAAAGAATTCAGGAATGAGGCGGTTATTGAACTAATGTCTACCTACAGTCAAGAAGTTGTTGGAAGCACACATAATATGCAAGTTAAGGAATAATTACAGTTTACAAATTCTAACTAATTCTGACTCTAAAGCCTCAATACCTGTAGCATCCATAACCGAGACTGAAATAGAATTTGGGTAGTCCAATGAGAAGTCTGGCTCTAGGTCAGATTTGCTATATACATCTAACCAGCTATAGTTAGAATAACGATCTTTCAATTCATCATGCAGGGCCGTCTGTATCTCGATAGAATAACCTGAAGTTCCGGATAAATCAGTCAGAAATACGATGACTGGCTCTAGGTGTTCAAGGGCTGCTATTCCCTGTTTTTCCATATCATTGCGTTCTGTATCTGGACGATCCAGGAGACCCGGAGTATCCATAACTTGAATAATATCGTATTTGGCCTTTATGTGTCCTAACGAAACACCTTTTGTAGTAAAAGGATAACTCTTGATCTCTGGCTTTCCAGAGGATATGGCCGCAATCAGACTGGACTTGCCAACATTAGGTGCTCCTGCAAAGACAGCCAACGGTTTTTCATTATCCACATTAGGAAGGTTACGGAATATAGAACGAGCCGAAATTAGAAAATTGAGGTTTTTTTCTACTTGCCTTACAACATTCGTCATTTTAGCGTAAGCTTCACTCATAA
>CAUYZR010000003.1:0-41532 GCA_963577905.1 Candidatus Thalassarchaeaceae archaeon | reverse complement strand
TCATAAGTTCATCAAGTGCTGATACCCTCAATTCATATGGCCCCACTATAACTGCGAATGGAAATGAGGTGTATGTTGCTTGGCAGGAATATTCATCAGATACGTCAGGATTTACCTATAATATTGTGTCAAGACATTCTAGCAATAGCGGATCTTCCTGGGACTCGGCAACGACTGTAACGGATTCTGATGGGACGCATTATATTCCTGAAATAGCATACAGCAATGATGTTGTTCATCTGACTTGGCATGCTTATAACACAGACGGGAACGCCCAATATACTATAGAATATGCAAGTAGTGATGATGATGGCGATTCATGGGAGTTGCAGACCCTACACTCTCCCTCATCTAGCGGTGCTTGGTCTTGGTTTCCGAATATAGCAACTGATGAAGATAATGTATATGTTGTTTGGCAAGATGATGATTGGGATGCGAATGGTATTTTCGATATGGAGGTCATACTAAAAAAATCTGATGACAATGGAGAAACGTGGGATGAGGGTACTTTACTTGTTCCGAGTAAAGATACCTCAACTAGTTTTACATATATGCTACCTGCAGTGACGAGCGTTGGTGGGTATGTGTACGTCTCTTACCAAGACCTATATGACGGTGCAACTTATGATCATCATTTCAAGTTTAGTCAGGATTCAGGAAATGCATGGTCTGAGGAATATGCCATAACCAATGATCACAATCTAAACTATGCTAAAATGGATTTGACTATTGATGAAGATGGAAAGACTTACTTTGGATATTCTGATGATACAAATATTGCAGAAGAGGAAGATGAGGATATTGATGTTTTCATACGGGCTACCATTGATGGTTACCCCACCAACCCTACAATAAATCTTGATGGAGGCAGTGATGATTGGGATTGGCCTGGAGAATTTAATCCAGACAACTCTCCGATCACTTGGGAAGATAGTGGTGAAAACGGGGCATCAAAATCATTTGCAGAAGCTATTGAAGATGGATTACAAGAGGCTATTGACAATGGAGATACTTTTGTTGATGAATATGGTGTGGAAATGGCAAATATCACACTGACAGTAACAAGTGATACTGATGGAAGAGTGGGTTTCTCGGAATTAAAGATTGAATACACTGTAGATTTCATAGTTGACCAAGATCTACTTGTCACCAGATTAAACAGTCTGGTAGATGGGACTGATGATTCGGAGACAACTGCTGAAACTAAATTCTCAGTATCAAGTAGCACTAATGGAAAAGTGATTCTTAAGGATCTTAAGATAGTCAGTGCTGAAGCTGACCTGGAAATAACACAGATGGATTTCAGTAATTCCAGTCCCAGTGAAGGAGGTGATCTTGTGATTACAGTACATGTAAGAAATACTGGTGAAGGGGATGCTTCTGCAGATATCACCTGTTGGTATGATGGTGATAATGAAATTGGATCCCGAACTTTGACAGGAATAGAGAGCGGTAACACCGAAACAATCAGTATAACTTGGGAGGATCTTCCTGCAGGCAATTACGAGATTACAGCATCGATAGTGGATTCAGTACCCCAAGATAAATCACAAGGAGATGAGGATACGATTAGTCAGTCAATTAATATCGCATCTGCTGATCCGGAGATAACTACTGAATTTAGCTTTGATGGAATCGCCGTTGAAGGTAGTGAAGTAGCCTGGAGTCTCTCAATAGAAAATGAGGGTGATAAATACGGTAATATCAAGGTTTATATTTATGAAAATGAAGAAGACGAAGATAACTTAGTTTACGAATCTCCAGTTACCAAAATAGATGTAGATGTAACTAAAGATTTTGGCGGTTCATGGTTGGCTCAGTCTGGTGTTGACGAGTTCTATCTGATGATTGTAGACACTGATGACGGTGAAATTCTTAATGGGGAAGGTGATGGTGAATATTTGGTTGTTACCGTTCAGAAAATGCCTAAATTGACAGTAAGCAATATTGAGTGGGTCGATTCACAGGATGAAGATGCTAACATTATCACTTCCTTCAGTGATGGCACTGTAGCTTATGCAAAGATTTATATCCTTAATGAAGGATCGTTTGATGTTGCTGCATCTGTCGAACTAAAGCTGACAAAATCGGATAAGAAAATAGTACCGACGCCAGCCTATGGTGCAAATATCAATTTCAACGGAGATACCGAAACGATTTTGATGATTAATGGAAAATATCCAAAAGCTGTCTTTAATTCTGATGGTCAGGATGGATTTACTGGGAACTGGGTTGTAGATATCAAGATATCAAATATCCTTGCTAAAAATAGTGAAGAGCAGATTTGGGACTCGGAGGAACTAGTTTTCACGAACACAAATTTCAGAGTTGAAGTATTGGAACCTCCGAATCTATCATTGTCGCAATTCACTGCCAATCGTGTAGATATAGGTGAAGGAGAAGCTGTCACGTTTACAATAGTGATCGTGAATGATGGTGAAGCCGAGGCAACAGGGAACATAGAAATCTTGCAAAGTGGTTCTGTTGTAGGGATAATCTCTTTCACAGCTCCAGCATTTGAATCAACGGCCGTGACATATGATTGGTCAGTTCCTGGTAATTATGATGGTGTTGTAAATCTCAAGGCCCAGATTGATCGTAACTCTGTAAGTCCGCCAGGAAGTTCTGAAGATCGCGTAACGGATGATTTCCAGACATTGACACTGAATGTAGAAGGTAACTTAAATGTCAAACCAGCCTCCGAATCCGAAGTGGGGACTGGTGAGTTGATAATCCCTCTCCTCGTATTTGTTGTAATGATTGCAGGACTTGGTGGAACCTATTTTATGTACAAGCGTTCGCAACTGAATACTGAGGAAACTGATTCTTTTGGTGGTATGGGTGATTTACCCGAACAACCTCCAGCTGCATCACCACAACCTGAACAATCTCCAGCTGCATCACCACAACCTGAACAATCTCCAGCTGCACCACCTGTAGCACCTCCTGTAGCACCTCCTGTAGCACCTCCTGTAGCACCTCCTGTAGCACCTCCTGTAGCACCGCCTCAAGGAACTTTACTAAGTATCACTGTTCCAGAAGGCGCTCAACCAGGTCAGCAAATACAGATTAAAGCACCAGATGGAAGGGTTGTAGCCGTAACTATTCCTGCGGGAATGCAACCGGGAACTCAATTTCAGGTCAAAATCTAGGATTATTGACGGTAAATGCCGTTTTTCTTAAATAGACCATTTTAAGTGATGACGAGCCTGACCAGCAAATGCTGTAACCAGGTGACCGTATTTTACGGCTGCAATAACTTCGGCGAGCTCCTGATGTTGTGTGATGGAACCATTCCGTTGTTGCAGATATGTTATGGAGATGATAACAACTCCCAGTTTGGGCTATCATCTGACATTCGAAATCAAAAGCGAAACTAGTGCAGTCAATCCGACAATTCTAGAAAATTTATATACTCAAAGTGTGCATTCGAAAGGAAAAACTTCGGTTGATCCTGCCGAAGGCTACTGCTATTGGAGTTCGATTAAGCCATGCGAGTCTAAGGGATCTTCGGATCCCTGGCATAATGCTCAGTAACACGTGGATAATCTACCCTCAGGTGGGGCATAAACCCGGGAAACTGGGGCCAATTCCCCATAGATACAGATGGCTGGAATGCTTCTGTATTCAAAGCTCCGGCGCCTGAGGATGGGTCTGCGGCCTATCAGGTTGTAGTCAGGGTCAAGACCTGACTAGCCAGCGACGGGTATGGGGTGTGAGAGCACTTGCCCAGAGATGGTTTCTGAGACACGAAACCAGGCCCTACGGGGCGCAGCAGGCGCGAAAACTTCGCAATGCGGGAAACCGTGACGAGGGAACTCCAAGTGTCTATGCATTGCATAGACTGTTTTTTAGCCTAAATAGCTATTAGAGTAAGGGGTGGGCAAGACCGGTGCCAGCCGCCGCGGTAACACCGGCACCTCGAGTGGTAGCCACTATTATTGGGCCTAAAGCGTTCGTAGCCGGTTTGGTAAATTCTTGGGTAAATCGTACCGCTTAACGGTGCGGATTCCGGGGACACTACCAGACTTGAGACCGGGGGAGATCAGAGGTACTTGTGGGGGAGCGGTGAAATGTTGTAATCCCACAGGGACCACCAGTGGCGAAGGCGTCTGATCAGAACGGCTCTGACGGTGAGGAACGAAACCCTGGGGCGCAAACGGGATTAGATACCCCGGTAGTCCAGGGCGTAAACGCTGCTGACTTGGTGTTGGGGATCCTACGAGGATGTCCAGTGCTGGCGCGAAGGTATTAAGTCAGCCGCCTGGGGAGTACGGTCGCAAGACTGAAACTTAAAGGAATTGGCGGGGGAGCACTGCAACGTGTGGAGCGTGCGGTTTAATTGGATTCAACGCCGGAAAACTCACCGGGGGCGACGGTTACATGAAGGCCAAGCTGATGACTTTGCCTGATTTTCCGAGAGGTGGTGCATGGCCGCCGTCAGTTCGTACCGTAAGGCGTTCTGTTAAGTCAGATAACGAACGAGACCTCCGTCACCATTTGCTATTCTTCTCTCCGGAGAGGGAGCACTATGGTGGTACCGCCACTGTTAAAGTGGAGGAAGGAGGGGGCAACGGTAGGTCAGTATGCCCCGAATCTCCCGGGCTACACGCGCGCTACAAAGGGCAGGACAATGGGCTTCGACACCGAAAGGTGAAGGCAATCCCGAAACCTGCTCGTAATTCGGATTGAGGGCTGCAATTCGCCCTCATGAAGCTGGAATACGTAGTAATCGCGGGTCAACATCCCGCGGTGAATATGCCCCTGCTCCTTGCACACACCGCCCGTCAAACCACCTTAGTTGGGTCTGGACGAGGGTTTGTCTTCTGACACGCTCGAATCTGGGTTCAGCGAGGAGGGTTAAGTCGTAACAAGGTATCCGTAGGGGAACCTGCGGATGGATCACCTCCTAAGATTGAGGGTTGGCTGCCTAGCGCTAAATTGAATTTCGAATGTCATACTCCAACAAGCTAATTTATCCTAGCATCAGTTTGCTACAATATGCTCGTGTTTTTGGAAGGCTGGAATTATGTAATGGAATTATATTTCTGGATCCTACTAGGTGCCCTTCTTCTAGTATCACTAACAATTCTACTAGCTCGACCTTCTCATTCTAAATATTTAGAAGAACAGTCTTACGATTTAGAAGAAGCTTCGGGTACCGAAGAGGTATCGGAGGGCATAGAAAATCCTGAAGAAAAGGATGACCAAGAGGAAGAAGAACCTGAAGAAGAAATCGAAATACCACCTGAAGTGATAAAAAAACAATGGGCTATTAGTTTTGCGGTTTTTGGCCTGATTTTCATTATGTTTGGAGGAATTGTATTATGGTTCTTTGACTTGGAATTCACCACCTTTCTTGGCTCCTGTATGATATATGTTGGGATGATGTCCCTGATAAAGGGAATCAGTTTCCAGATACCAGAAGAAAGAACCCTAATCACGGGATTTATGCCAGTATTGATATTTGGAATTAATTTCTTTCTTTTAGATACTCTACTAGGCGTTATCGGACAAAGTGCCTGGATGGTGCAAACAGGCGGAAGAAGAGCCGGTGATTTGTTCCTAATTTATATTTTACCTTATCTTATGTGGAGAATCGTACCTTCCTTTAGTAAAAAGAAAAGTGAACCCACAGAAGAAGATGATGAATATTCCTCAGGATATAGCCGTCTTAGAAATTTTCTACCTCAAAGCATGAAATTTGTGTTCTTCACATATTTGATATTTAATATTACAAACAACTATATTTTCATCCCCAGTCTAAGACAATATGCTAAAGTTGGTTTTGATATAGGAATATACTTTGTAGCAATAAGTCTGGTTATCAGAATCATTCTTACCATTCCAGAATATAGGAAGGTAGATGAACTCAAAGAGGCTGATGAAAAAGATGATCTTGAAGAGGACCTTTTCGCTGAAGAAATGGATGAGATGCGGGAAGAGAAGGATGACGAAAACTTACAAGAAAGGGATACAAATGAGGAGGATGTGAAATAAATGCAGTTGAGTGTATTACTTATAATATTTTTAGTATTGATACTATCCATAGCACTCTATTACGGGCTATTGGGTGTAGATATGGGCTCCATAAATGACGATTATGTAATACCTGTAGCTATTCTCTTCTTGCTGTTTACGACTGGAGGATTTGCAGGAAATAATGGTTTCACTGGAGATTTTGGATTAGACTATTGCAATGATAAGGATAGTAGCGCAAGTACCGATGAAACGGAACGTGTGGTAGTGCATTCCAAATCATTTTTTGCTTGTGAATTAGGATATGTTAATGGAGTTGTAGATTTGGGATGGTCAGTTTCATCCTTTACCTATAGCCTAGATAGTGGCTACGCTTCAGGAACGGGCAGAGTAATGATACTAAATCATGAAAATTATAAAAGCTTTGTAAATGGAGAAACCTATGGATTTAGCAATTTTCATTTATCTGAATTAGAATCTTCATTGGGTAAAGGAGAAACGACCAAATATAGAGTGGGAATTACACTCCATTCTGATACCTATTTTTTTGTAGTTGATAGAGGTTATGGGACAAACATAGGTGGAGAAAAAACAGGAAGAGACCTTTTAGGACCTAATACGCCAATAGGCTCAACTGCTGATCCCATATATTTCTATTATGAGGTAGATTTAGACTACGATACAAGCGGAGTTGTAACTACACAGTAACTGCACAAATTGCAAGCAATACCATAAAAAGGTCCCCTGTTACCAAAAATAATGAGTTCTGAATCACTACAGAAATATGAATTCAAGCAATCTCTTGAACGAATCAAGAACTATAGAGGACATGCTACAGAACTTGTCAGTCTTTACATCCCTCCCGACCGCAAGATCCATGAAGTTCAAGCCTATCTCCGTAATGAGGCTTCACAGTCTGCCAATATCAAATCAAAGTCAACCAAAAAGAATGTCAGTGCGGCCATAGAATCCATAATGTCCCGTCTTAAAATGTACAAGAATCCTCCCGAAAACGGGATGGTATTCTTTGTCGGCCATGTTGCTAAAGGAGGGAATCAGACGACTATGATCCAGGAAGTAGTGGTCCCTCCAGAACCGGTGCCAGCTTTCCTCTATAGGTGTGATTCAGGTTTTTTCCTTGAACCTTTAGAGGCCCTGGGTGAAACCAAAACCCAATTCGGCCTGATTGTTATAGATAGATCTGAATCTACTTTGGGAATGTTGAAAGGGGCAACCATCACTACACTAAAACACATGTTCTCACAAGTCCCATCCAAACATGGAAAGGGAGGCCAATCCAAAAGAAGATTTGAACGTTTAATTGAGGAAGCCGCTCATGAATGGTACAAAAAGATTGGAAGCTCGGCAACAGAATGTTTTCTTGGAAGTGATCTAGAAGGTATCTTAATAGGAGGACCAGGAGCAACAAAAGATTATTTTTTAAGTAAAGATTATCTTAACCATGAATTAAATAAGATTGTAATCGATACTTTTGACACGGGATATACAGATGAGACTGGACTTAGAGAATTAGTGACCAGAGGTTCAAACCGTTTGTCTGAAATTCAATTAATTAAGGAAAAAGTAATCATGGAACGATTCATGAAGGAAGTATTGTCTCCGAAAGGAACTTTGGCGACATATGGATTTAAACAAGTTAATACCGCCTTGGAAATGGGAGCCGTTGATCTATTATTAATTTCCGAAGGTTTGGAAAAGATGCCCAATATAGAAGAAGGTACTGTGAAAAGATTGGGAGAACTAGCTGAGAATAGTAAGGCTGAGGTCTCTATTATCTCAACAGATAGTGAAGAGGGAAAATCATTACAGAAGGCTTTTGGAGGGCTAGCGGCAATGCTGAGGTATCCGATAAACTAGAAATATGTTTTACACGCGGAAATGTGGGGAAATTGAGGAATCTGACTTTGGTTCTGAGCAAACGCTTTGTGGTTGGTTACAGGATACACGAAACCTAGGCGGTATAGCCTTTATTCAATTAAGAGATATTACGGGTGTAATCCAGTTGACACTCTTAAAGAAAAAATTAGGAGAAGAAAATTTCAAAAGTTGGGCCAACATTAATCGTGAATCCATTATTTTAGTTAGAGGAATAGTCAAAGAAAACAAAGAAGCACCTGGTGGTGTTGAAATGTTACCAGACAATATAGAATTAATGAATGAAGCTGAAACACCATTACCTTTAGGTGTAATCGATAAAATAGATAGTGAAATAGAAACCAGATTAAATGCACGATATTTAGATCTTCGAAAAACAGAAATTGCGGCAAACTTCCAAATTAGAGCTGCGATATCTGGTGCAGTCCATAAACATCTTAGAAGAGAAAACTTTTTAGAAGTACAAACTCCTAAAATTATTGCCTCAGCAACAGAAGGTGGAACTTCCTTATTCGAGATGAAATATTTTGATAAGACTGCATATCTTGCACAATCTCCTCAACTTTACAAACAAATATTAATGAGTGGAGGATTAGAGAGAGTTTACGAGGTAGGACCAGCATTTAGAGCAGAAGAACATAACACTCCAAGACATTTAAACGAATTTATCTCAATTGATATTGAAATGTCATTTGCTGATGATGACGTTGTAATGGGTGTTATGGAAAGATTGGTTGCCACAGCAGCTAGAGCTGTTTCAAAAGAAACTAAAGCATTAGAGACATTAGGAATAGAACCTATTGAACTTGAGTTGCCATTACCAAGTATTACATATGATGAAGCTGTTAAAATGGCACAAGGAAAAGTAGAGTGGGGTGAAGATTTGTCAATGGAAGCTACAAGAGCTATAGCTGAACAGATGAATGGCTTCTATTTCATTACCAAGTGGCCTTTGTCATTGAAACCTTTCTACATACAGCCCGATGATGATCCAAAATACAGTAAAGGTTTCGATTTTATGTATAATGAAGTTGAGATGACTTCGGGTGGTCAAAGAGTCCATGATGTTAATTTGCTTAGAGAAAGATTGAAGGAACAAGGATTAGATCCTGAAGGATTTAACCATTATCTGGATCCATTTAGATATGGAATGCCACCACATGCTGGTTGGGGATTAGGATTAGATAGATTGGCAATGATTTTTGCTGGAGCAAAGAATGTCAGAGAATGTGTATTATTCCCCCGTGATCGAAATAGATTAACTCCCTAGTCGTGAGTCTAGAGCCCTGTGCTTTCCTACATTAAAAAACATGCACCTTAATGGTGGGTCCGCCCGGATTCGAACCGGGGATCTCCGCCATGTCAAGGCGACGTCATAACCAACTAGACCACGGACCCGGATTTTCTCCATCTAAGGCTGTTTTAAATAACTTCCAATTTATTTCCAAGCCCTATTCTAGTTGAAATATCCTCTAATATTCCCAGATATTCCGATGGTTTGCTATCAATTAGACTTTGAACCGGAGATTTCAAGGTTTCACCGAGTGCTTGTTCCTCCTTACTATACTTCCATGCCCTACTAGATGTAGCATTCAAACACATCAAAGCTGACCAAGAGAGTGATTTGGTCATATTGTTGTTCGATGAGGAAGTTTCTATTTCTTTAATGGCTTTACTCTTCTCTCCGGATTTAAGTAACCTGACTACTTTATCCAATAACTGCAAGGGTTCAGCCAATGACCTGAATTTGGGATATTCACTTGTCAGGCTGTCTTTAACAACACGATTATACAACCTTCTCAAGATTTCAAGAGAATTTTTACCGTCGTACCGCCTAGAAGAATTAGGATCGAATTTTTCTGCAATATCTTGCCCTACTGCCTCCCAAGTGTATTCCGTGAAACTGGATAAGGTGATATTGTCCAATATTATCGTTCCCGTATAATCAACCAAGATATCGGCTATAATGGCCTCATCAATCTTATTGTGACCTATCCTTGTAATCAATTCCTCTCTGGAAATTGGATTATTGGAAATTATAAAGACTTGTTCATCTAAATCCATTACCTTCTTTTTCTGAAAAATCATGACTGATTCCCACAAATCGGAATCGCCCTGTATTCCTTTTTTGTAATTATCAAAAATATTTTCGGGAACATCTGGAGCTAGGTCTGATAAGGAAGTTTTGACTGAAAGAATAAAATCTGCGTCCTGATCAAAGGCTATTTGGTGTTTCAAGAAATGACTGTAACTGTTCTCCTTTGATTTTAAGAGTCTCTTGTAAGGAATCGTAATAGATTTCTGGATAGAACCACAAAATACATTCACTCCAAACAGCGTCTCCTTTGATTCCTTCAATTTTAAAGAAGAACATACCTCATCCCATAATTGTGGAGGATATTGGGGGTCATTACCACTACAGATCAGACCTTTTTCGAGAGCATAAATGTACAACTTGTATTTTTTCACATAGTCAAGATGGGCAAAACGAGACCAGAGTCTATGATGATAATTCTGGATTCCTATCAATTTTTCTTTGGAAATACCAGAACCACGCATCACATAATTTACCTCTCCATGAGGAAAACGGGCAATGGCCATGACTGGAGCCCCAGAATCCAGGATCTTAAGAGAGGCTGCATAGGCCTTGGCCATAGTATCCTTTGGTTTAGGGCCAAGAATACTTGAAAAGAAACTGGGTGGATTCAGATATTGTTCCTTGGCCAATTCCAAGTCTTTTAACACTTTCGCATAGATGTCATGAGCAGTTGTGCCTTCCTTGGTCCAAGGCAATAACAACTCCGGCCGTTCCTTGATTTTATCGATACGTTTTCTTAATTTCTTCTGCTCAGACTTGGCAGCTGTCTTAGTTCCTCTCAATCGAGTTTTTCGTTTTTTCACGTTTCTACAACCTCAATTTGTTTCTCACTCTCTCAAAGAAATTATCCTTGAATCTTATTACTTCAACAGATTTGGATGCCTTTTTGAACTTTACATTATCATCGATTGTAATCAATATCTCTTCTTGACCATCTAATACCATAACTGCCTCGGGATTGCCAGTTAACTTTGCTGTTATCTCATAATTGGATGGAACAACCAAGGGTCGGGCACCGATCCTATAGGCAGCTATGGGAACAATAATATGAGCTTCCATAGTTGGGTACAGGATTGGAGCACCCAATGACATTGCGTAGCTTGTAGAACCTGTAGGTGTTGAAATTATCAAGCCATCGCCTCTAAAACTGTCGGCTAGAACGCCATCAATATGGATCTCGAATCCTTGTATTTTAGCTACACGAGAGGTATGCAATACGACTTCATTGAGGGCTGAGCCAACATGATGTTCATTGATGTAGGTGTCTATTCTCTGTAATTTCTGATTTAGAAACTCACCTTTTTCCAAATTTTTAATTGCCGTGAAAATATCTTCGCTATGCTCCATTTCAGCCAGAAACCCAACACCTCCGCAGTTAATTCCAAAGATAGGCTTGTTCACTTTTGATAAAATATACAATAAAGTGCCATCACCTCCCAGAGAAATCACCATGTCGCCCCGTAATTCACTAAGAGGCGTCCCTTTCAGATTTACAACTTTAGCAGTCTCCTCCTCAAGTTCAAAATCATCCAGGAAACCAATTACCTTAGTCAGTATTTTCTTGATTCCTGCATGGCGAGCATTAGCTACTACTGAAAATTTCACAGACTCTTATCGAATAGTTATTATTAAGGTAGCCTTGAATTAGTAAAACCATGAGACTAGGAGCTCACGTAAGTGTTGCAGGGGGACTTCAGAACGCAATCCCTTGGGCTTTGGAAATAGAAGCTGATACATTTCAAATGTTTAGTAAAAATCAAAGACAATGGATAGCAAAACCACTAACTGAAGAACAAATAGAAGGATTCAAAAAACCATTATCTGAAACCGATCTTGGCCCCCTTATGATACATGATTCATATTTGATAAACATGGGAAGTCCAGATGAAACTAAAGGCAAAAGAGCTCAAGTTGCATTCTTAGAAGAATATCACAGATGTGAAGCACTTGGTGTTGCCTATCTCAATTTCCACCCGGGGTCTCATACCCATCCAAAAAAAGATATGAGGGACGATAAACAAACAAGATATGATGCATTAGAACGAATTGCTCATCACATGAACAAAACATTAGATAAAACAAAAGGATATGAATCAAAATTAATAATCGAAAATGCTGCTGGACAAGGAACCAATGTCGGGATAAAATTCGAAGAAATAAAACATATTATTGACCATATAGATGACAAAAAGAGAGTTGGTGTTTGTATTGATACACAACATGCATGGGCCTCTGGTTATGATTGGAAAAACAATTTTAGCCAAACATGGGACGATTTCGAGAATATAGTTGGTATGGAACATTTGGTAGCACTTCATCTTAACGATTCAAAAAGTGAATTAGGATCAAGAGTTGATAGGCACGATAATATTGGAATGGGAAAATTAGGTAAAGAAACTTTCAAGAACTTTATGCAGGAGAAAAGATTAAAAGATTTAGCAGTATATCTTGAAACACCGGGTGGCCCTGAAATGTGGAAACCTGAAATAGCCTTACTAAGAAAATTAGCTGAATAATGAATCCTCTTGAAAATATTAAGCTAAAGATAAGTTCAGAGATACACAACAACTTACCCAAAAAGTGGAAGAAAGTAGGGGATATTATCATTCTTGATCTTAAAAACATAGATAAAAATAAAAGAAACAAAATCGCCAAATTTTATGCAGAAGAATTAGGTGCTAAAACAATTATACAAAAACGTAGAATTAGTGGTGAACTCAGAAAACCTGGGAAAGTTGAGATTTTATATGGCAAAGAAACGACAACAGTAATCACTGAATATGGAATAAGTTATAAATTAGATCTTAGCGAAATTATGTGGTCACCAGGTAACACTGGTTGGAGATCGGCTCTGGTAGGTCCTAGAAAAGTCAATGATTTCTATACATTTGATAACCCTGAAACAATCATCGACTATTTTGCAGGTATCGGGTATTTCTCTCTACAAATGGCAAAGGGGTATCCTCAAACAAAGATAGTGGCCATCGATAAGAATCCAAAATCAATTGAATATTTGTCAATGAATGTTGAAGATAATAATATTAAAAATATAGAAATTATAAATGATGATTGTAGAAATGTGAATGTGAAAGCTGATGTCATACATTTAGGATATATTGGAAATACTATTGATTTTCTTGAACATACATACGATAATCTTAACGATAAAGGAATTGTAATCTTTCACGAAGCATACCGAAATAACTGGTTGGGGTTCAAAAGTAGAAGCGACTGGGGAAGTATTCCAACCAAATTCTCAGATTTGATGAAAACAAAGGGTTTTGTTGTAGAAAAATTTGAAAGAGTGAAATTTTATGGTCCTAGTACAAGCCATATCATTGCTATATTGAGAAAAAATTAACTTTTATCCTTGTCAATCGCTGCAAAGAGACTCTCTAAATGTTGAACCGAAGTGCCAAATTTAGACATATCTCCATCCCAGTTTTCCAAAATGTCCATATTCTCTAATTCAAAAGCTATAAGTGTATCAGTTATCGCATCCTCTGCTTCTTGATTTAGAACTCCAGTATACACTACTGCCAATTCAGAGAAGGCTCCCGAAGCAAATTTAACGTGAAAATTACCGAATTGAATGTCGTTCAAAGACGAAGTAGTACTAGCGCTTACTGCATCTTCCATAAAATCTTTTACTGCTGTAAACATTCCACCTAATATCTCAACATCTGTTTGTTCAACACTTTTCGCAGATAAATTTGCAATAACTATACCTGATTTAGACAATAAGAATAAATTATGGATTCGACCAATCTTACCTGGATGAATCAATTTCTCCTGGAGCATGGTTACTAATTTAGTGAATTCGGAACTTTTAGAACCTGATGTGGTAAGGCCCATTTTCTCTGGAGTAAAATTCTCGGCCAAATTCTTGAAGTCTTCCATGTCTATTACTCCAAGAGTTTTGCTAGATAATTTCTCGACATAGAGTGCTGCCTTATCTATTGCATCACGTACTGTAGACGTTGTCATCGGTTTCAACAAATAATCCATTGCCCCATAACGGAAAGCTGTAATTGAACTATGTATATCAGTCTCAGAAGTTAACATAATAACGGGCATATCTGGTCTTTTATCTTTTATTATCTGTAATAATTCAAGTCCGGACATAATTGGCATATGGATATCACTGAACATCATAAGATATTCTCGTTCATCTAACTTAGCAAGGGCATCATTTGGATCTTCAGCTAAGACCAAATTATATTCTGGCCATTTTTTAAACATGAAATCCAGACCCATACGTACAGCATAATCATCATCAACAGCAAGTATATTAGGTAAATTTAAATCTGACACGATTGCCGATTAAACAGTTATATTAGAACTTGAGCTTACAGTTCAATCTTAGAATTTAGAAACGTTTCCAAGTTTTGAAATAATTTTACAATACCATCTAACTCTGATTCTTTGGCCAATGATTCGATTTCGGCACCTAATCGAGTAATTTCATCAAAACCGTACATTCCTCCACTTCCTTTGGTATTATGACCAAATGTTTGTAAAGCTTCCATATTCTCAATCCTCAAATCCTTCTTTAGATTCTTTAATTCCTTAAATGTAAAATTAATATACATTTCCTGCATTTCGGCCCACTCATCATCATCGAAATCATCCATGCTTTCATAATTAGTTGGAGTATTTTAGGTTATATTTTTAAATACAGAATCGAATAAGGATGAATACAATGCTAAATTTCGTTCAGACCTTTAAAAGATTAATAATTTTCTCATTGGCTTTTATTATACTGATAACTACTTTGAACACAGTCAGGGCTGCTGATGAGACAATAGATAATAATGCTTCGAACATAGACCTTCTCTGGATGCTTATTTGTGCTATTCTAGTCTTTATGATGCAAGCTGGATTTATGTGTCTTGAATCTGGAATAATCAGGAATAAAAACAATATTAATGTTGCACTGAAAAATGTTTCTGATTTTGGTATTTCTATAGTCTGTTTTTGGACCATTGGATATGGATTTATGTTTGGAATTAGTAAATCTGGTTTCATGGGTTCCAATGACTTCTTCTTTGATCCTAGTGGAACTGCAACATCAGGTCAAGCAATGACTTTTTTTATATTTCAATCTATGTTTTGTGCAACTGCCGCCTCAATAATTTCGGGAGCTGTAGCGGAGAGACTGAAATTTAACAGTTATCTAGTCATAACTGCAATAGTAGGTACTATTCTATATCCTGTAGTTGGCCACTGGGCATGGGCCAATAGTGATGACCTGTTTGGAGGGGATGGGTCTACAGGCTGGTTATATGACGCTGGATTCGTTGACTTTGCCGGATCTACCATAGTCCACTCAACAGGAGGCTGGATTGGACTTGCAATAATCTTGATAATAGGACCTAGGACTGGAAGATTTGTTGAAGGTAAGACAAGGAAATTTGCACCCAGCAACCTTCCCTTATCGGTTCTGGGTGTACTTCTATTAGGATTTGGATGGCATGGGTTTAATGGAGGAAGCAATCTAGTTCTTGATGAAGCTGTGCCTGGAATTTTATTAAATACCTTCTTGGCAGCAGCTGCAGGAATTGTAGTTTGTCTTATTTTCTGGGGTGTTCAGAATACTACTGCTCCAGCGGGGGACTTGCTTAACGGACTGCTAGCGGGCCTAGTAGCTGTAACAGCTAGTGCGAACTGGGTAACCCCTTTGAGTGCCGTAATAATAGGTGCAGGAGGAGGTTTAGTGGCATTATATGCAACGCGTTTACTTGAAAGATTAGAATTAGATGATCCCGTTGGAGCTATACCTGTTCATCTTGCTGGAGGAATTTTTGGAACATTAGTTTTACCATTCTTTGCCGCTGAAGAATATTTAATTGGAAATCAAAATCTGACAGAGTACACCGGAAATGTACGAGTGAATCAGTTCATTGCGCAACTTATTGGAATTATTTCCGTAGGACTCTATACTTTTTTCGTAAGTTATATCCTATTGAATGTAATAAATAATTACAGCCCCCTAAGAGTTAGTCAAGAGGCTGAAGACATAGGACTCAATATTGCTGAACACGATTCTAGTAGTGATCAAATAGATTTGCTAAAGATAATGCAATACCAGAATGATACGGGAGACCTTTCTGTTAGAGGCCCTGAAGACCTTTTCACTGAAGCTGGCCAGATAGGATATCACTATAATATTCTCATGGGCAGCCTAGAAGAATCAGATAAGATAATGAGAAAACAAAAAGATGATTTACAGGTTGCAATGCAGAATGCCCAAACTGCAAATCAGGCCAAATCTGACTTCTTAGCAAAAATGAGCCATGAACTAAGAACACCATTGAATGCCATAATTGGCTATAGTGAAATGCTAATGGAAGAAGCTGAGGATGATGGACTCGATACGTATTCTGACGATTTAACTAAAATCCATTCTTCGGGTGAACATCTTCTGACACTTATAAACGACATATTGGACCTCTCAAAGATAGAAGCTGGAAAAATGGATTTATATATTGAAGATATTGAACTAAATACTTTATTGAAGCAAATAGAGGCAACGGCCAAACCATTAGTTGAGAAAAATAAAAATAAATTTATAATAAACAATGAAACTAAAAATATGAAACTAAAAAATGACCAGACCAAAATTAGACAAATATTATTCAATATGCTTAGTAATGCCGCTAAATTTACAAACAAAGGTAAAATTACTCTAAAGATAAAGTCTGAAAATAAGAATCAAATTAGATTTGATGTCACAGACACAGGAATTGGGATGAATGATGAGCAAATAGGTAATGTATTCGAAGAATTCACACAGGCAGAATCTTCCACTTCAAAGAATTATGGAGGGACTGGCCTTGGTCTTCCAATAAGTAAGAAAATGACAGAAATAATGGGAGGAAGAATGGAAGTTGAAAGTAAAGAGGGAAAGGGAACAACTTTTTCAATAACAATTCCCATAGTAGTACAAGAGGAAAACTAATGACCAAAATTTTACTTGTTGAAGATAACGAAATGAATAAGGATATGCTGAGTAGAAGATTGATGAAGAAAGGGTATGATATTATTTTTGCAATGGATGGCCAAGAAGCTATTGATATGGCTAAAAGTGAAATGCCGGACGTAATTCTGATGGACATGGGCCTTCCTGTAAAAGATGGGCTACAAGCCACTAAAGAAATAAAGGAAGATTCAACAACAGGAAATATTCCTATTATTGCATTAACAGCACATGCAATGGCTGAACATAGACAAGAAGCACTAGATGGTGGTTGCGATGAATATGAAACTAAACCAGTACGCTTACCCTCATTAATTGAAAAAATTGAACAATTCACCTAGTCAGGTACAATCACAACTTTACCAAACATAGTTCCTTCTTCTAATATTTGATGACCTTTGGCTCCATTTGAAAGAGGAATCTCAGAGTCTATAACTGGCTTAATAGAACCAGAACCTAATAATTTCAGCAATTCAGCAAAATCTGAATGAGAACCCATCGTTGATCCCAGAATAGACAATTGTTTCGAGAAGATATAGCGAATATCTGTTTCGGCGATTGGACCTTTTGTATTACCTACTGTGACAATACGACCACCAATACCCGCTAATTTGATAGAATGGGACCAAGTTGGTTTACCCACATTATCAACTACAATATCATAGCCTTTTCTGCCAATAACTGGAAGCAATTCCTTGTGCCAATCGGGATTAGCCTTGTAATCTACAACAAAAGAAGCACCGAGGCCTTCTGCTTTAACTTTCTTTTCAGCTCCACCAGCAACAACATGAACATCAGCCCCAAAGTGTCTGGCAATCTGAATAGATAATGAATTAACGCCACCGCCAGAGCCCATTACCAATACATTATCTCCTTTCTGTATATTAGCCCGATTTACAAGCATTCTATAGGCCGTTAAACCTGCAAGAAGAGGTGCGGCTGCCTGACTAGCCGACATGCCCTCTGGACGCGTGTGAACGTTCTCTACAGGTACACAAACATATTCAGCACATCCTCCACAGATATGCTCGCCCAGAATACGATAACCAGGACTCATACTATCCAGGCCTTTTTCAGTCCACGAATCTTCCTTTGTAGAAATACCTGGATCTACTACAATCTTATCTCCTTCTTTCCATTTCCCATTACCTACTACAACAGTTCCAGAAACATCACTACCTCCAATATGGGGCATTTGCAAATTAAGGCTAGGCCAACCCTTTCGGATCCATATATCCAAATGATTCAAAGCACAAGCTTCTACTTTGATCAACACATGATTATCTTTGTTTTGGATATCCGGTAAATCTCCGTATTGTAATACCTCTCTTTCTCCATGTTCTTCAAAATAGAGCGCCTTCACAATCAACCACTGAATGAATTGTATTTAATTATAAGCCTGAAGGAATATACTCCAAAGCTTCTAGTCGTGATTGGGCTTTAATCAAAATCTTATTTGATTCCTCAATGATAAATTTTAGACGTTCATCATCTGGAGGTTCAATGACACCATCACGGAATAACAGATTATCAATCCTATTCGCTGAAAGGATCTCAACCACCCATTTGTCCTCATTACCAGTTATCAATGAAGAATATTTCCAGCCTTTACTGTGGACTATTCCCCTGAACTTCTGGGCTAACTCCATTGTCCTACAAGCTACATGGAAGATGGGGGACTGCCCTTGTAGAATAACAATAGAGTTTAGAGGAATATCTAAATTGTCAAGTACTTCTTTGACTTCTTCAAACTTAACTGGTCTATGCCAAGTTTTTCTTAACTCAACAGAATCTTTTCTCCCTACGTCTGGTAAAACAATGAGTTGCAATCTACCTGCACAACTAGATGTAGTAAAAATATCGGGGTGTGAATTGAAAGAATCGAGAACTCCTATTACACCCTTATCAACTAAACCTTCTGATTTAGCATCTTCTAATTTTTTCATAGCCTTTGCTTTGTATTGATTAAATTCCATTACTCACCTACAATACTAACCATTACCTTCCGGCTATGCATCTGGTCTCTGTGCTCCCACAAATATATTCCCTGCCAAGTTCCCAATGAAAGTTTGCCATTCATAACCGGAACAGCCTCAGAAGTGCTAGTTAGAGCTGAACGGATATGAGCCGGCATGTCATCCTTACCCTCCATATTATGAGCGTATGGAAAATCTTCAGGAGCTAAATTAGAAAAAATAGTTTCAAAATCTTGTCTAACAGAAGGATCATAATTTTCTTGAATGACTAAACTTGCACTTGTATGCTTAATAAATAAATGACAAACACCATTCAGTATTTTAGACTCAATTACAAAATCCTGAACCTGACTGGTAATATCCAAGAAAGATTTAGGATTTGTACGTATCTCCAATGAACCTTGTGATATAGCCATAGTAACTAATTAAGAGAGGCTCAAATAAGACTTCATGCTGACAATAATTGGTCTAGGACTAGGAGGACCGAATTCCATAAATATGGATGGAGTGATAGCCCTTAGTTTATCTGATCACATATTCTATGAGACCTATACATCTCCAATTCATCCCGAAACACTGGACTGGGTAAAATTAAAGTCACAAAAGGAACCCATACATCTATCCAGAGGACAAGTTGAAGAACCAAAAGAAATTATCGAATTAGCCAAAGAAAAGAACATCTTATTACTGGTTGTAGGAGATCCACTATCTGCAACAACCCATGTCAGTTTATTGTTAGAATGCAAGAAGAATAAGGTTGAATATCATGTAATACACAATGCATCTGTCCTGACCGCCGTCGCGGGTGTTCTGGGACTCCAACATTACAACTTTGGCCCTGTAGCAACATTGGTCCTTCCAGAGAGGAACTACAAACCGACCAGCCCTATCGACAAGATCAAAACCAATATGAAGAATGGGAATCATACCTTGGTATTATTGGATATCAAGGCCGACCAGCCAGAAACTGAACCAATTTACATGACTGCTGCTCAGGCTGCAGAACAGATCATCGAGACCGGACTATCTGGAGAAATAAAAGTTGCAGCGGCCGCCAGAGTAGGAAGAGAAGACCAAAGATTATGGTACGGAAAATTAAAGGTTCTGGCCAAATTAGACCTAGGAAAAGAACCACACAGCCTAGTGATTCCCTCTAAATTACACTTCACTGAAAAGGACTTCCTCGATAACCTCTAACCATCTTATTTTAATCCCCCATCGGACTGGGATTTCCTAGATGCAGGGATGGATTGCTCTAGAGAACGGTTCTGTTTTTTTTGGAGACTCATTTGGTTATCCAGAAACAGTGGAAGGAGAGCTCGTTTTCAACACCTCAATGACGGGCTATCAGGAAGCTCTTACGGATCCCAGTTATGCTGGTCAAATGCTAATGTTTACCTTTCCACAGATAGGGAATTATGGCTGTGCTCCTAAATATTATGAATCCTCAAAGATACAAGTCAATGCCTGTCTGGTAAAGGAATGGTGCCGAAGTCCTCACCAAGGAAAAATGAACCTGGATGAATGGCTTAAGGAAGAGAAAATACCAGGATTAGAAGGACTAGATACTAGACAATTAACGATTATTACCAGGGAGGCCGGAACTCTGAGAGCAGTTATCTGCACAGATGGAAAGATAACACCTAAACAGGGAGTACAGAGGGCGAAACAAATGAAATGGCCCTCTGATTCGAACCTGGTGTCAATAGTTTCTACTAAACGAAAATACAAGAGAGGAACAGAAGGACCAAGAATCACGCTGTTTGATTGGGGAGTAAAACAATCAATAGTCAAGAATCTGGCAAAAATGAGCCAGGTGACAGTTGTTCCCTGGAATTATAGTATCGAGAAAGTAAGAGCTACAGAACCAGACCTGGTGTTCATGAGTAACGGCCCGGGAGATCCGGACCACGAAGATATGAAACCGGTAGTAGATACAGTAAAGAACATCCTGAAGGAGATACCAGTAGTTGGAATATGTTTGGGCCATCAGATACTGGGACTGGCGTTGGGCGGTGAAACATACAAACTGAAATATGGACATAGAGGAGGAAATCAACCTGTAAAAGAACTGAAAACTGATAATATTTACATAACCTCACAAAATCACGGGTTTGCGCTCCATAAATTACCAAATAAGGTCAAAGAGACCTTTGTCAACCTGAATGATGGGACCTGTGAAGGAATAGAGTCCCGGAATTGCTGGTCTGTTCAGTTCCATCCAGAAGCGGCACCAGGCCCAATGGATGCGAATATTCTTTTCAAGAGGGTATTGGAGACTATAAATGGGTAGAATGAAGATTCTGGTCCCTGGGGCTGGACCTATAATTATTGGTCAGGCAGCTGAGTTTGATTATTCAGGTTCTCAATGTTGTTCCGCATTACGTGAGGCAGGGCATACTGTAGTCCTAGTCAATTCGAATCCAGCAACGATCCAGACCGACCCGGAAACTGCAGATATTGTCTACATCGAACCGATGACTGTGGAATCCTTGACGAGAATCATTGAAAAAGAAAAACCTGATGCGATTATTCCTGGTATGGGGGGGCAAACTGGACTTAACCTCACCATAGATTTGCACAAGGCCGGAGTACTCCAGAAACATGGGATGAAAATTCTGGGAACGTCATTGAAATCCATTGAAATGGCTGAAGACAGGGACCTTTTCAAAAAAAAGATGGTACAAATAGGCGAACCTGTCGCTGAAAGCGGAATTGCCCAGACAATCAACCAATCACTGAAATTGGCAGAGAAACTGGATTATCCCGTCGTTGTAAGACCGGCCTTTACTCTAGGTGGTACGGGTGGAGGTATCGCTTATAATGAAAATGAATTAGAGATTATAGCTGGTAGAGGTCTGGCACTTTCCCCTGTCAAACAGTTATTGATAGAAGAATCCATCCTGGGATGGCTTGAATTTGAGTTTGAGGTTCTAAGAGACGAGGATGACAATGCCATTATCGTCTGTTCGATGGAAAACCTCGACCCGATGGGTGTACATACTGGGGAATCTATTGTTGTGGCGCCGGCCCTCACTCTTCCAGACACAGCGTATCAGAAATTGAGGACTTCAGCGTTGAAGGTAGTCAGAAGTCTAGGAATTGTAGGAGGCTGTAATGTCCAATTTGCATATAATTCCCAAACAGAGGATTATATCCTGATAGAGGTCAATCCCCGAGTCTCACGCTCTTCAGCTTTGGCATCCAAGGCAACGGGGGTTCCTATAGCCCGTATTGCCAGCATGCTATCGATTGGACATAAACTGCATGAATTATCGAACAGAGTAACAGGAAATACAAGTGCAGCCTTCGAACCAGCTATTGATTATGTTGTCATCAAGATACCTAGGTGGCCATTCGACAAATTCAAACTCGCGGATAGAACTCTTGGAACGCAGATGAAATCAACTGGAGAGACTATGGCCATTGGGAGGTCATTTGAAGAAGCATTAATGAAAGGATGGAGATCTATTGGCCAAGGTCTAGGATATCCGGAGACAATCAAGTGGAAAAAAGAGAAATTGAAAGATATGCTGCGGGTGCCAAATGATCAACGCCTAACAGTTATCTGGAATTATCTTAAACGCAGGAATGCTAGTCCCCGAAGAATTCAGAGAACTTGTGAATTAACTGACTTCCATCCTTTTTTCATTGAAAGAATTGGAGAATTAGTGAAAATTGAGAACCAATTGGAAAAGGTCAAAAAGAATCTACCAAAGAATATCCTTCTCAAGGCCAAACACAACGGATTTAGTGATTCTCACATATCCAATTTAACTGGAAAGAAAGAGGAAACCATAAGAAATCAGAGAAAGAGAATGAATATCACTTCTTCATTCTTGATGGTGGACACATGCGCTGGTGAATTTGAAGCAAAGACGCCTTACTTCTATTCAACCTACTCAGACCCGAAATCTGAATACAAGATAGGGAAAAGTATTGTGATCCTAGGTTCAGGACCCATAAGAATAGGGCAAGGGATAGAATTCGACTATTCAACCGTTCATGGAGTACAAGCGGTAAGGAAGGCAGGCTACGAAGCCGTTGTGGTAAATAACAACCCAGAAACAGTATCAACCGATTTTGACGCATCCGATAGATTATATTTCGAACCTTTGGATGCTGAATCTATCTTTGAGATACTGGACGTAGAGAAACCATATGGGATAATTTTACAGTTAGGTGGACAAACCGCAGTCAATTTAGCATCAGATGTTGAAGCCTATATCCAAAAAGAAAAATTGAAAACCAGGATCCTCGGCACAAAAGTTAGGGATATGGATGCTGCCGAGGACAGAGGGAAATGTGGAGAACTAATGAGAAAGGCGGGCATAAAGATGCCGAAATGGGCGATAGCCAAAAGTTCGGATGAAGTCATAACCAGAGCAGAGGAAATTGGATTTCCCGTCCTAGTCAGACCTTCCTTTGTACTCGGTGGGAGAGGGATGGAAATTGTACACAATGATAAACAACTCAAGAAGTATCTGCGATTAGAAAGTCATGCTACTCCCAAAAGGCCAGTACTGGTCGATAAATTCTTGGAAGGTGCTATTGAACTGGACGTTGATCTGATTTCCGATGGAAAGAAAGTGGTGATTGGGGCGATAATGGAGCAAATTGAGATGGCGGGCGTCCATTCCGGAGACAGTGCGTGCGTTATGCCTCCACAATCAATTTCAAAGAAATTAGAAGATGAGGTCATCAAGATTAGCAAAAAAGTTGCCAAAAAGATGAAAATTATTGGGGCTGCAAATTTACAATTGGCAATCAAGGACTCATATGTGTTCCTTCTAGAAGTAAATCCAAGGGCTAGCCGGACCCTTCCCTTCGTTAGTAAATCAACCGGTTATCCCCTAGCTAGATTAGCAGTACGAGCGATGTTGGGCCAAAAATTGAACCAGTTTCCAGAATTAATTAAAATGAAGGGAGCTTCAGTGAAAGTACCCACCTTTTCCTGGTTGAAGATAACCGGATTAGACACGGTGCTGGGCCCTGAAATGAAGTCCACTGGAGAAGCGATGGGGCACGGACCTACTTTTGGAACGGCATACCTCAAAGCAATGAAGGGCGGAAACAAGACAATACCTACAACGGGAACTGTGTTTCTTTCAGTATCAAACAAGCTTAAACTTGAATTCGGGGATGTTGCACAGGAATTGATAGATCTGGGATTCAATCTGATAGCCACGAAAGGAACTGCTGCACATCTGCGCAGAAAAGGAATTGATAGCAAGGTGATCTGGAGAATATCGGATAGAAAACAGCCAGATATCCTGTCAGTAATGAGAAACAAGAAAGTTGATCTGATTATCAATCTACCCACTGGAAGAAGAGCTGCAACTGATGGAGCACAAATGAGAAGATTAGCTGTCGAGTTGGGAATACCGTTCATAACCACCCTAACTGGCGCAAAAGCAGCTATAAATTCATTGAAAGAAGGTGAAGCTGAACATCTAGAACCGTTGAAGAAGATTATAGTCTGAATCTTTGATGTTAAGCATTATACTGCATCTTTTATATACTATATCTAATGAAGTTTAATAGAGTTGAAATGGCCGAACCTGACAAAGTAATCAGCATAATAACCTGTGATACGGAAGGACGAATAGAGACCTTCAATCAAAACGCAGAGGAATTGTTTGGGTATTCCGCCAATGAAATCGTGGGCAAAAAAAGAGTGTCTCTCTTCTCACCTGGCATGGTGGTACTAGGTCATGTTGCTAAGTGGTTGAAAGAAGCAAGAAATAACAGAGAAGGATATTCAACAAAAACCACATTCATAAGAAAGGACGGAACTAAATTTGCAGCAGAATTCACATGTACGGCAACCATAAAAGACGGAAGGCATATCGGTTACTGTGGGCGTACAAAAGAACTGAAAGATGTTTCACCTAGGGATACTATGCCCAAAACAACATTGCTCACCCGCTTTATCTCAATCGTTGCCATAACAAGATTGCCTTTCCTTAGTGCCACCTGGATTCCAATAATCGCTAGCGTGGTCTGGGGTATTCAAAGAGGACTTATCGATATGGATTGGCTAACCTTTGGATTGGTATTTATGGGCGGATCCTTCCTGCATCTAGCTGCCAATACATACAATGATTATTTTGACTGGACCAGTGGAACTGATCAAATCAACAACGACTATTTTTTACAACTCTCAGGAGGTAGCAGAGCTATCGAACTGGGATTGATAACCGAGAAACAACTTTTCCGTTTAGCAACATCTTTTCTAGCTTTAGCTGGTTTATCAGGAATAGTAATTATGCTTGATAATAAAGTGGAATTACTTTACTACGGGTTCGTGGGAGCATTTTCGGGGTATTTCTATACTGGATATCCTCTAAGATTAGTAGCACGTAAAGGAATTGGAGAATTACTGATTGGTTTGAATTACGGCCCACTAATGACTATGGGGGCTATCTATGCAATGTCAGGAATACATTCATGGGAGGCCTTTTTATTTGGAATACCATTTGGAATACTGACGACAGCAATACTTTGGATCAATCAATTTCCTGATAGTAAGTCAGATGAGATTGCAGGTAAACATCATTTGGTTGTAGTATTAGGGCTAGAGAGATCCAGTTGGGGTTACCTTGTCCTAATGCTTGCAGCATTTTCCTCAATATATGTATTATTCAGATATAGTATAGTTGAGGAAGGGGCCCTTCTTTCATTACTAGGATTACCTGTGGCCCTCTATTATTCATATCAGGTAATAAACAACTATAATACCCGAGAATTAGCTGGTGCAAACTGGGGAACCATTGGTATACATACCATAACTGGACTGTTGCTAATAATTGGTATTGAATACATTTAACTATGAAAGAATCAACACGATTAAAGGAAAATCTGACAATCTCAGAGAACTTAAACGATTATTACAAAGAAGTCAGAGCCGAGTTCCAAAGACATCTGAAAAGAGAAATCGGCAAGGAATCAAAGGATGTAGCCCCCCTAATCGAGAAAGGCGTAGGTGATGGAAAACAATTACGGCCCGTACTTTGCCGATTAGTATCTGATTCTCTAGGTGGAGACGCACATTTGGCATTTGAATGTGGAATGGCCTTGGAATTGATTCATTGTGGAACATTGATACATGACGACTGGTTGGATGGAGATAAGTTTAGACGTGAAGCACCAGCATTGTGGAAAGAACTGGGCCCAAGAACAGCAGTTCTAGTCGCGGATCTGATGATTGCAACGGGTTCCTTGCATGGAGCCATCTCATTAGCCACAGGAAAATCACTAGCAAGATGCATCAGAAATCTAACTGAAGGGGCAATCGCTGACTTTACAGATAAAGAAAATTACAGTGAATCGGTATATCTTCATAGGATAAAAAAAAAGACTGGAGCTTTATACAGTACAGCAGCCGAACTAGGTGCCTTAATCTCACCTCGAACCGACTTAGCATTACCAATGCATAAATTCGGAGAAACTGTAGGAATAATCTATCAGATAACCGATGATTATCTTGATCTCATGAATTCATTGATTACCAAAACGCCCGTAGGAGATTTAGCCCTCGGAATACCTACGTTACCAGTCACGAGATTAAGTCGTTATAGTAATTACAAACCATCTATTGAAAAATTTATAGTAACTGGGAACGCTGGCGAAATCATAAAAAACGTGAATATAAGCGATGCTCAAGGTGTCTTCGAGGAATTGATTGCCCCCTGGCAAGAAATGTCCCGGAAATTTTTAGAAGAGGTTCCTGATTCATCAACTAAAATCCTCCTAGAGCAGGTACCAATATCTTTTGCAAATGAACTAATTGCAAGTGACAAAAATTAAATTCCTCTTAGATGCCTTCTAGGTGGTTTAGTTACTTTAACATCTCCTACCTTCTGAGTGTCTGAACCTAATTCTTTAATCTCTCCCGAGAAAATTCTATACGCATTTATTTCACTAAATTCAATTCCTTCCTGCTGACATGAATTTTTCATCTTGGAACGGAAAACATCTCTCTTGGTGATGTTGACGCCTTTGGGTGTCTCCCCTGCCCATAATTTACTAAATTGTTTGTATTGAGTACTATCTTTGTCAATCATGCCATCAGAGCTACGGTAGCCTCCTTGCAGATTTCAAAGAGAGACTGCCAGAATAAGGGCAATATGATCGCCAAGAAAAGTATAGTCAGGAACGAAATATAACGAACCGTATTGCTAAACTCAATATCCTTGGAATCGACAGCATCATAGAGATACATGAACCGAATAACTTTAAGATAATAATAGAGTGAAAGTGCAGAATTCAGAACACCGGCAATTACCAATGCGATAATCCAAGTATCTCCTGAAAGACCAGCTTGCAAGGACCCATAGAATAACAGAAATTTACTGATGAATCCTGCAAACGGAGGGATTCCAACTAAAGACAAAAGGCAAACGGTCATGGACAATGCCAACAATTGTGAACGTGCAGCCAGACCTTTGTAAGAATCTAGGCTATATCCTAACCCGACGGCACCAACTCCTGCAACTATAACAAAAGCCCCCCCTTTCATGAATGCATGAACCGAAATATGAGCAATGGCCCCAGAGACTGCATCATCCGTAAGTGCAGGAACTGCGATCAGAATGTACCCTGCCTGAGCAATTGAGGAATAAGCTAGCATCCGACCAATATCCTCCTGAGTAATAGCTGCCAGATTACCAATTGTCATTGAAGCAAGAGCTATAATTCCAATAATTAACTTCCACTCCTCAGATACAGTTTCCATTGTGAACAAGAACACTCTGAACAAGGCTACGAATCCCATAGCCTTGCTTCCAGCTGCAAGAAGAGTCGTTACAGGAGTTGGAGCACCCTGGTACACATCGGGTGCCCAAGCATGAAAAGGAACAACTGCAATCTTGAAGCCTAAACCAGCCAGTATGAACAAACTAGAAATAAAAATGACCTCATCAAAATTCCCAGAAACAACTCCATTATTGAGACCTGTAAAGAATGAACGCATACCCTCAAAAGTAATTGAACCGGTAAGAGCATAAAGCAAGGATATCCCGTAAAGCGTAAGTGCCGAAGAAAAAGCACCTATCAGAAGGTATTTGGCTCCTGCTTCCGTAGACTTATCATCCTGTTTTCTGAAAGCAACCATGGCATAACTGCTGAAAGCCGATATCTCTATCCCTAAGAAAAGTGTCAAGAAATCAGTCGCGGAAGCAACGACCATCATACCTAAAGTACTAGAAAGAAGTAGAGTGTAGTACTCTGCCTGATGAGGCTCATCTTCCTCAAAATAAGAACCGCTCAGAACTGAAACCGTCAAAGCTGTCAATACAAATATTATTTTGAATAATTGCGAGAAGGTATCCAATTTAAAGTGACTATAAAGAATATAAACTGACGAATTCTTTTCAAATGAAACTTCATCCGGATAAAACCAGAATAATACAAGCAACAAGAGTGACAATGCTAAAGTCATATTGGCGCAAATCGAATAAGATTTGTTATTCTCAGTAGCAATATACAAAGCCGGGATTGCCATGATACTGGCTACCAACAATAGTTCAGGTAAGAAAAGAAGAGAACTGTCCACTATACCGCCCCCATAAAAGCCAGAATATCATAACATGCAACCGTTATAGGATCCATCAAATAACTTGGGAAAATACCGAAAAAAGCTGCAATGATAACTAGTGCCAATAAAGGATAAAACTCATACCACGGAGCTTCATGGACTCGCTTCATTTCTATCTGCTCACTGTCGGGACCAAACAAAGAGCGCTGTAAAGCCCATAAATGATAACCCGCTGTCAAGACCATTCCAAAGATTGGAAGTATCAACCAATAACCATGGGACTGAAAAAAAGCAATGAAAACTGCTAATTCTGCGACAAAAACAGCCATACCTGGAAGACCAAGACTGCCTAGGAAAATGACAACAAAAACTCCAGCAGTAGTAGGTTGATAACTGGCTAGACCACCCAGTTTTGGAATATCACGAGTACCAACTTGATGCAACATTACTCCCGCCACCATAAACATTGCTGGGCTAAGAATACCATGTGCAAACATCATGAAAACTGCACCGGCAAAACCCAGTTCAGTCATTGTTGCAACTCCTAACAGTGCAACGCCCATATGGGAAACACTGGAATAGGCCACTAATTTTTTCAGATCCTCCTGACCCAAACTTAAGGCTGCTCCATACAATATAGAAACAATAGCTAAAATGACCATTATTGGTACAAAATACTCTGCACCTAAAGGTAGGGCTGGGATTGCTGCCCGCATCAAACCATAAAGTCCCATTTTCAGCATGACACCAGCTAAAAGAATTGACCCCGCAGTTGGAGCCTCTACATGGGCATCTGGTAACCAAGTGTGCCAAGGAACAGAAGGTATCTTGACCGCGAAACCAATAAACAATGCCGCAAAGACCCATATCTGGAAGTCTCTATTGAAACTTGTATTGGCCTCGGCAATTTCAATCATCGAAAAGGAATTGATACCTGCTTCAAAATAAAGTGCCATAAACCCAACTAACATCACAACCGAAGCAGTGAATGTGTAAATGATGAACTTGATTGAAGCATATCGCTTGTTATCTCCACCCCAAATAGCAATCAAAAAGAACATTGGAATCAGTACCACTTCCCAGAAGATATAGAACACAAAATAATCCAGAGTGATGAAAACACCGAACAGAGCCGTCTGCATTATCAATAGTAAAGCGAAAAATAAGGCCGGTTTTTTCTTTTCATGCCAAGCAAATATGACCGTAAGAGGGGTAATGATTCCCGTTAACAGAACCATCGGTGAACTGAGCCCATCGACTCCTAGTAGTAGTGATACTCCCATTTTAGGTGCCCAGACATATTCCTCCATTAATCTGAAACCACTTCCTGAACCGGCCTTTACGAATATTATAATAGATAGTCCAAGCGTGAATAATGTAGTGAACAGAGCAATTATCCTTGGAGCAGAGGGGTTGTTCCTGAAACCAAGAATCCAAAGAGAACCAATAAGGGGGAATATCAGAAGGTAGGAAAGCCACGGAAAGTCACCAAATTCCATAGCGATTTCGGGAGTACTCTGAATAATTATTTGACCACGCATCTGTAAACCAGTATGTGGTTCACAAACGTAATAGAGTGTTCCATCCTGTGCAGTTAAATTAGATGGGAGAGCCCACTCACCTCCATCTTGAGGATCTCCTGAACGAAAGCCTGAATCATAAGTTGTAGATTTAGAATCTGAAACCTGAGCTACATTATGACCCATGCCTGAAGTCCATACAAATGTCACATTATCGCCAGGGGATATCTTTAGAACACTAGGACTGAAAACAAAGGCATTGGACTCGATTCCAACCATCACGGTGTGATCCTCTGCAGAAGCCAAATTAGGAACCATGATTAATGCCGATAACAAAATCAAAAAACTGTAAATGTATCTCACAATGACCACCCCATCAATGGAAACACCACTCTGGTAACCACTACCAAAGCGCCAAGACCACCTATAGTAAGAGAAGCATAATGTCCCGTAAAACCTGAAGTTAACTTTCTCACCTGTCCACTGAAAATTTGTGTAATGGCAGCAACCCCATTCACCATTCCATCAATAATATTACGATCAAACCAATCACAGGCCATGGCCAAGGTATCCCAAGTTCTCATACCAAACCAATCAAATAATCTCGCCATGTACATGCGATTTGACAAAAATGTATGCAAATTACTTGTGACAACGTTATCAGATACAAAAGCCGTTGAGAAGGGAGTCTGACCGTCGTCTCCTCTCTTGTAAAATAGATAACCGAGAATAACTCCTGTAAGAGCTACAAAAACCGATAAGTGAGTTAAGGATGATGATAAAATATGATCGAGAAGACCCCATTGAATAGGTCCCTCTGAAGAATGATGTGTGCCATAGAAGACTACCGAACCAAAACCCTCTCCAATAAAGACCGTGAACCCTGAAAAGACCGCTAAGAAAGCTAAAATCATCAGAGGTATAGTCATGACCTGTGGGGCCTCATTTGCCTGTATTTTGACTTCTTTCTTGAGTACTTCCCAATTGCCTGAATCTGAATGATCGTCAGAAGGAATTACCTCATCTACCTCATGGAAAGCAGGGCCGCTGAAGGTCATCATCCACAGTCTAGTCATATAGAAAGCCGTCATAGCTGCAGTAAGTAATCCCAACCACCACAAAGCCCCAAAGATCCCCTCAGCTCCCCAGTTACGGTGAACTGCCTCAAGAATCTCATCTTTTGACCAGAATCCGGAAAAGAATGGTACACCTGCAATAGACAAGACACCAAGACCCATGGCTGTAGAAGTGATTGGCATAGCCTTGCGTAATCCCCCCATCTCTCTCATATCCTGTGTATGGACTGCGTGTATGACTGCTCCTGAACCCAAGAAAAGTAAAGCCTTGAAAAATGCATGATTCATTAAATGAAATAAACCAGCAGTGTAACCCTGTGCGTTGACTTCCAACCCCTGTTCAGTTGCATGCCAAACAGCCCAGGCTCCCGCACCCAATCCAAGGAACATGTACCCTAATTGAGAAATCGTTGAATAGGCCAGAACTCTCTTGATATCATACATAACCATGGCCATACTAGCAGCTATGAATGCTGTAACCCCTCCCGTGACGGCAATATATATCGCAGTATCAGGACTGTGAACAATCAGAGGATATGATCTAGCAACTAGGAAAACACCTGCCTTCACCATAGTTGCCGCATGAATAAGTGCTGAAACGGTAGTAGGACCTTCCATCGCATCTGGAAGCCAAACATGTAATGGAAATTGTGCCGATTTGCCTACAGCACCACCAAATATACACAAAGTCGCCCACTTTACTGCCTCCGCATTTTCAGATAGAAGCTCAGGATCACTGAACAACTCTGAATACCTCAGAGTACCAAATGTATTGAATAATATTACAAGGCCAAGAAGCAGAAATACATCACCTACTCTTGTAACGATAAATGCCTTCTTCGCAGCTGAAGCCGCTGATGGTTTTTCATACCAAAATCCAATAAGTAAATAGGAACAAACGCCAACTAATTCCCAAAATATAAACATCAACAAAAATGAGTTGGCAACTACTAAACCTAACATCACGCCCACAAATAGAGCTATCTCTGCAAAATATCTTACTTGGCGGTCACCCTCTTCTACCATATACCCTAGAGAGAATAGTACTACCAAATAAGAAACGAAACCAACGACTAACAGAAGCAACCCAGCTAGCCCATCTATGTACGTACCAAATTCAAACGCGAATGTCTGACCCCCAAACCAGACACTCGTAGATTCAATATATCCTCCATGGGCAACATCATTAATCAGAACATCATAGGCAACCCCTAATGAGAACACAGAGGAAAAACCAACGCCTATCACAGCTATTGAACCACCTCTTCGGGGATCATAACTTCCCAGAAGCAATATAAGAACAAATGAGACAATCGAAAAGACGGGGATCAGCCAGGCAATATTGACTGGACTAGTGCCATCCTCCTGAACCAAGAAAAACAGTAACCCTAATGCCAAAGCCAGACTGCCAAAGATAGTTACCAATAAATCCCTATTTGAGGTGTCTGAATCTTTTTCAGTCAATCTACCACCTCAACGTGTTCAACAAATCAAGTTCTATGGTGTCTCTCTGTTTGAAGAGGCTCAATAGTATTGCCAGACCTATTGCCACTTCTGCCGCAGCTATGGTTGTGACAAATAGTACTGCTACCTGACCAGTTAGATCATGATAATAACTAGAGAATGCAACAAAATTGATGTTTGCTGCAGTCAACATTATTTCAATAGACATAAGGACCACTATTGCATTCTTGTTACGAATTACACCATAAGCCCCGATCAACATTAGAATAGAAGAGAATACCACAAAATGAATTGGATCAATCATTAGTTTCCTCCCTAGCCAGAAAAACACCTGCCTGTAACGCAACAACCATCAGGATTCCTAAGAGGATGAAAGGAACCTCCCAATTATTGAACAGTTCATAAGCCAAAAATTTAGTTGTATCTATATTCAATTCCCTTGCATTTGACGATTCCGAGACAAAACCCATGGAATCAACGGCATAGACAGACCAAGAGTAGGTTTTACCATTATCAAAATCTTGGAACTCATATGATGTCTGAGTCAAGCCATCTGCTTGATGAATAATCTGGATCTCTGTTACTTTATGCTCTCGAATTTCAATTCCGTAAGTAATCTCAACTGGGGCCCAAACCAGAGTAATTTTCGAGGAAGAATCCAGAGAATGTTCTTCATTACGAAGAAGGAATTGATCCTCACCCAGTAAAGAACCGACGATACCCTTGTAATAAACGAATGAAGTATAATCACCAGCTGGTAATCGGTTAGTGGTAGAAGTTGTAATGGCAGTAAGATTTTCATCATGAAAAACATGTCCCGTACTATTTAGAACCGTAAATCGATATCCAACCGAGACCGGATTCCATTCAAATACAATTGAATCCTTGTAATGATAATAACCATCATCTGGGTAATTTATCACAGGAGCACAGCCTGTTTCACAGGTCGTAGACAAGGTTTCCTTAGAATTCAGATTATTCCAAGGAGCCATGGCAATTGAGAAAACAACATAAATCGATAAGGTAATCACTAAGGCATCCCTCACCCAGACAACACTCCGACTATACATCTTCACCACCTTTTAGAGTTCTCTTAGTGAGCATGATCCCAAATATTATGACCACGGAAATAGCGCCTACGTAGACTAAGACCTGGATAACTGCCAAAAATTCAGCGTCTGCCAATATGAACAGGCATGCTGTCAACAAGAAAACGGTTGCCAACCAGACCACTGAATGAACAATATCATTCCCATTTACAACGGCCCAGGCCGAAGCTAGGATTAAGCTCGCCAGACCCCAGAAAACGAGAACCGCTAAATCCAAACTATCAGGCCTCGGTTGGTGATTCCTCGGTAGTCAGTCCACTCAAACTTGAGTTGCTTGTTGGTTCCATATGTAGACAATCTGCTGGACATACCTTGACACAGACTGAACAGCCAATGCAGAGGGTATAGTCAAAATATGGATTTTCCACGTTCCGGACCTTGCCGCTCTTAAGTGTCTTGTCATGAGGTCCTACATCCATGATAATACAATTGGTAGGACAATTGTCCACACATTTGCTACAGCCAATACAAGGGTCAATATCCAGTACTGGAGATTCCATCATATAATTAGTAAGGGGAAGTTGAGGAAGATCTTCAAGGTCAACTTTCATTGTACGGGCCGGATAGATTAATCCCTCACGGCTTGTGTCGGCCATTTCATAAAAATCAGTCATAGTCATAGCACCGGTTGGACAATAATCTTCACAGAACCCACAAAACATACAGTGGCCGAAATTTATTGCAGGCCTTTCGGGCTTATTTTTTCGTTTGGCCAGATGTGAACCATACCACGCCCTATCTTGCTCCTCGTCCGATAATTCAACAGGCTTCATTTTCAAACATTTGTTAGGGCAGACTTCGCCACAAATCCCACACCCAATGCAAAGATCCCAAATCACGGCGTTCATTCCTCTGTAGGTTGGAGGGGGGTCCCTTCTCTCCAAAGGATACATTACTGTGGTTGGTTTTCCAAATGTTGATTTGAAAAATTGCTTCACCGTTACTTTCATTGGATTAACGAAAATATCCATAAGTCCTAGTTCCCTTTTTTCACTCATTAGAATACCTCCGGAAGATTAACTATCTCCGTAAAATAGGGGTAAATTTCAACCATAAATATAACAATAAGGATATTTATCAGAGATAAAGGTAATAACTTTTTCCAGCCCAGAACAAGAATTTGATCGGTTCTTATACGGGGCACTGACCAGCGAATAAAAATCCAAAATAAAATAATTAGATATACCTTAAGCAAAAACCAGATTTCGGGAGGTACTGGCCAAGGACCTGCCCAGCCACCTAAAAATAAGATAGTCGCAACCGCGGCACCTGCAAATCCTCTGATATATTCTGCGGCTATGAACAACATATATCGAATTCCACTATACTCTGTTGTCCAGCCTTCAACCAATTCAGCTTCGGCTTCCGGCAAATCAAATGGAACACGCTCAACTTCAGCTAAGATACAAATCATGAAAACAGCAAAACCAATGATTTGGGGAATAAAATTCCACATTGGTAAACCAAAAAACCAAGTAGAAGCCTGTTGTTGTTCCACAATTACAACCGGATCAAAGGACCCTGCTAACAGAAACACACCCGCCATGCTCAAAAGCAAAGGAATCTCATACGACATTAACTGAGCTGCAGAACGCATGCCTCCAATCATAGAATATTTATTATTGGAAGCCCAACCTGAGGTCAAAACCCCTATTGGTGCTATGGAAAAAGCGGCCATAATTACCATCAAGCCAGCCGGTGCCGAAGAGGCCGCGAATCTGTCTGACAGGGGAAATAGAGCCAATAAAAACACAGATGAAGATATGAATATGATAGGACCCATGGTGAATAGAAATTTATCTGCCTTGGCCGGAACAATTAATTCCTTGGTGATGGCCTTGATTCCATCAGCTAGATTCTGTAAAATCCCTATACCACTATAATTCTTCTTAAATTTCCAGGAAGGTGCCTGACCCGATAAGTCCTCGCCTAACTCACGAAGAGATCTAAAAGATAGCATTGGGCCCCTACGATCTTGAATTCTAGCTGCAACTTTTCTTTCTAGATGGATAACCAAAATCAGATTGGTCATTCCTATCATAAAAGCGATGTTCACAGCATAAAACCATGCCATTGTATCCAGTCCTCCATCAGTTGCTAACCAATCTGCGACCCAACCTGCGGGATTACTGAAAGGAGGAAAGAGACCCTCTTGAAACTCAAAAATGGGTATGAGAAGCTTCACAGTCCATTCTGCCATAATTCTACACGCATCGAATAAGGTCATTTGTCAGTCTCTCCTATACAAATATCAATACTACCCATGATTGCTGGAATATCTGCAAGCTTGTACCCTTTGAGATAGTGAGGGCAAGCTGAAATTGTGGTGAACATCGGACTTTTGATTTTCCACCGGTAAGGACGATCTGTTCCGTCTCCAACCACATACATGAGAGCCTCCCCTCTAGAATCCTCCGTTCTACGGAAAGCTTCCCCTTGTGCCCGAACAGGAATAGTTGAGGCCAAAATCGGTCCCTTGGGCATCTTCTTGAAACAATCCCGAATGATTCGAATTGATTCCTTCATCTCATCTATACGAACCATATATCGGCTAAAACAATCACTATAGCCTGGACCAGCCTCCCTTGTTTGAATATCCCAGTCAATTTCCTCATAAATCTCATAGGGGTCATTTCTTCTCAAATCAAATTTGGTCCCACATCCTCTCATATTGGGACCAGTTATCCCAAGATTCTGGGCCTGTGCTGCAGTGAAATTACCAACATCTTCAGTGCGCATGCGAAAAATCTTAGAATTTTCAAAAAGATCGGCATATTCATCTAGTCGTTTTTCAAAGAGTTTGAAGACCCTCTCCGTTTTTTCAACAAAACCATCTGGCAAATCTCTTTTCACCCCACCAATTCGAATATAATTGTAAAGAAGGCGACTTCCACTTGGAATTTCCAGAAGGTTCAGAAACAATTCACGATCTCTCCAGAAATAAAGCGCTCCAGTGATGTGGCCTAAATCGGGCATATAGGCTCCTGCCCACATTAAATGAGAAGCTAATCTCTGAAGTTCTAGCATAATCGTACGTATGTATTTTGCTCTCTCAGGTACTTCAACATTCATCAATTCTTCGACAGTAAGAACATAGCTGTGTGTCCAAGTAGTAGAACTAGCATAACAAAGGCGATCCGTCAAAGTAGTATTCATAAAATATTTGCGACGTTCCCCCATTTTCTCAACTGAACGGTGGAGATAGCCCAATTCAGGATCGGCATCTGTTATTGTTTCACCATCAACCTTGACCTTCAATGTCCAGAGACCATGGGTCATTGGATGTTGCGGGCCCATACTAATCCACATCTCAGCCATTACCACACCTCCTCGTGTATCTCATACACGTAATCCTTCCTCAACGGATGGCCCGCAAAACCTTCTGGTAGCAATACACGGCGCAAATCCGGATGGCCAATAAAGTAGATTCCCATCATATCAAAAGCTTCTCTTTCATGCCAATTGGCACCTCCCCACAAATCTGATATTGATTCTATGGTAGGGGTATCACGTTCAAGAAATATATGTACCTCTACCATCACAGACATGTCTGTTGATCCAACAGTAACTGACTTGTTCACAGATGTAAAATGATAAACCAATTCAAATTCTGGCTGATTATCTATTGCAGTTATCAATGAACAGTGTTCAAAACCAAAAACATCCCTCAGTTTGGTAAAGAACTCTTTGGAAGAATTCTTATCAATATCCAATTTAACAACATTATCCCTAATCATCGAAGCGTTGCTAACTCCCTCGAAGGCTGACACCTCTTGCATTAACTCCTTGATTTCCATACTTAACGTCTCAAGAACATGCCTGGTTCCTTTTCTCTAATCTTCTTTTGCAAAGTCAGAAAACCATGCATCAAAGCTTCAGGTCTAACCGGGCATCCTGGAATATATACATCAACAGGCATGAATGTATCTGCACCCGCCACAACTGAGTAAGAATCCCAGTAGGGGCCTCCAGATATTGCACATTCACCCATCGCAATAACCCATTTGGGTTCTGGCATTTGCTCATAAAGTGTCTTCAATTTAGGACGCAGTTTTTCACAAACCGGTCCATTGACAATTAGCACATCGCACTGCCTTGGAGAAGAACGATAAACTACGCCAAGCCTGTCTATATCATGGTCTGGTGCAGAGGCCTGACCCATCTCAATAGCACAACACATTATGCCAAAATGAAGGGGGTGTGGAGAGAATCTCTGCCCATAATTGAAGATTGGTCTAGTTACTCTATTTACCACTTCGCGCATTCCTGTGGTTTCAGCAACATTGTAAACTGCATTATCTATCCATTCTAACAATTGATCTGAACGAAGAGTAAGCCAATCTCCTGCAGGAGGATCTTCCATTATTTTGTCCGAATTAGTTGTTTGCGATCCCACACCTCTTCTAAGGCTAGGATTACCACGTACTCTCTTAGAACTCATATCCAGATTACATCCTCTTTCCTAAATGCGTACCACAAACCTAGTAAGGTTAACATGAGAAATAGCAACATTACAACTTTAGCAGATACCTCAAGAACAAGATATACTTGAACCCACAGGATTAAGAAAACCACTACCAGATCAAAGATGACAAAGAGTATAGCGAACATGTAGTACTGAAAATGAAACTGGATGTGAGCCTCACCTCTGGGAACCTCACCGCACTCATATGTCGAATTTTTTAGAGCATTATCATTATTGGGTCGGAAGAACCTTCCGATGAAGAAGGTCATTACAGGAAATAAAAGCGCAATAAGCGCAAAAATCCCTATAGGAATATACTCGTGTCCCAGCACGGATACCCTGTTGTCAATCCCTATTAAAAGAGTTAGGTCTCATGACCAAATAGGACTGGAAATAAAATGCTAAATAATAACTAGTCCCATCCTGATATAGACACCTCAAAAGGTAAGCTTATGAATCAGGAATACAAGAGAATCACAACCAATGTATTGCAAGAAATGAAAACACGTAATGAAAAGATTTCAATGCTTACTTCATATGACTACACCCTAACTAAAATTGTGGATGATGCTGGGATTGATGTAATCCTGGTTGGAGACTCCGCATCTAATGTAGTAGCTGGCCATGAAACAACACTGCCAATTACTTTAGACAATATGATCTATCATGCATCTTCTGTTGTAAGAGCTGTAAAAAGATCACTAGTTGTCGTTGATCTTCCTTTCGGATCCTATCAGGGAGATTCCCAAAGAGCTTTAGAATCATCAATACGAATAATGAAAGAATCAGGGGCACATGCCGTTAAATTAGAAGGAGGGTCTGAAATAATTGAATCCATAGAAAGAATTCTGACAGCAGGAATTCCGGTTATGGGACATCTGGGTCTAACACCTCAGTCAATTTATAAATTTGGAACTTATACTGTTAGAGCCAAGGAAAAAGCTGAAGCAAAAAAACTAGTAGAGGATGCAAGACTTCTGGAGAAGACAGGATCTTTCTCTATTGTATTAGAAAAAATTCCAGCTACATTAGCTAAAAAAGTAGCCAAGGCTGTAAAAATCCCAATCATAGGAATTGGAGCAGGCCCCGATGTTGATGGGCAGGTACTAGTCTTACATGATATGCTGGGTATGACTCATGAATTTAATCCAAGGTTCTTGCGAAGGTATCTTAATTTGTACAAGGATATTAATGGTGCTGTAGAAAGCTATGTGAAAGATGTAAAGACCGGAAATTTCCCCAATGAAGAAGAACAATACTAAGATACTCAGTTTTGAGTATATACCCCTTATATTTTAACAGTCCGCCGATAGAAAAACGTGAGACCAAAAGTAATACTCAATTGTGCTGCCTCAGCTGATGGCAAGATAGCGCTTTCAAATAGACAACGACTGGAACTGTCAAATAATGAAGATTTTGAAAGGGTACATCTTCTTAGAAGTAAATATGACGCCATATTAGTGGGGATAGGAACCATCCTTGAAGACAACCCCTCACTAACTGTTGATCCAAAATATAATTCCGGCAAGAATCCAATAAGGATAGTGCTGGACACTAAATGTAGGACTCCAAGAAATGCTAGTATACTTGATGGTAAAAGTAAAACCATTCTTGCCATAGGTGAAGGAACAGAACCGGCTTCTATCCCAAATACAGAAATAATAAAATGTGGAACCGACGAGGTAGATCTCACAAGATTACTGAAAAAACTTAGCAATAAAGGAGTGAAATCTGTATTGGTAGAAGGAGGTGAGACCGTCATGTGGTCTTTCCTAAAAAATGGACTATTCGATGAATTCAATATATTTATTTCAAGTATGATCATAGGTGGGAAAATGACTCCCACCATTGCAGGAGGGGATGGCACTCTAAAGTTAGATGACCTCCTAAAACTAAAATTAGATGAGGCCCAGATATTAGGTGATGGAATCTTACTAAAGTATTCCAAAAGCAATAATTAAAGAGAACAGCCTTCATAGTAGATTATGAGGGTAGGTGTAATGGCTTCCGGAAGAGGAAGCAACTTCCAAACGATTATTGATGCTACTGAGAGAGGTAAGATACCTGATGCAGATCTTGTTCATCTGATTGTAAACAAGATGGACGCCTATGCCATCGAAAGAGCAAAAAAACACGAAATAGACTATACGGTAATCACATCCCATGATAAGACTAGAAGAGAATTTGACCAAAGTGTCCTAAAATTATTCAAAGAACTGAATATCGAAATAGTTGTATTAGCAGGTTTTATGAGAATCCTCACACCTGAATTTATCGATACTTACAGAAATCGGATTCTGAACATCCATCCCTCTTTATTGCCTTCTTTTCCAGGAGCTCATGCACACAGAGATGCAATAAAATACGGAGTCAAGGTAAGTGGTTGCACAGCTCACCTAGTTGATGAAGGGATTGATTCAGGACCCATAATAATGCAAGCTTCCGTAACTTTATCTGATGGGGAAACTGAGAAAAGCCTGGCTGATAAGATTTTGGAGTATGAACATCAGATACTGCCCAAAGCATTGCAATTATTATGTTCTGGGAAAATAGCTATAAATGGACGACATATCAAAATAAAGTCCGACTAATACTTTATATACGGCACAGACTGGCCGCCAACCTAAGTGGATTACCCCTAGCGATGTCGCTGAAACAAATTAACCGAAAGAGCAATTCTGAGTTAGTAAAAGCTATTACTAATCTCAAGGATGCAGCTCGAAAAAACGAAGCACCCCTCTGGAGAAGTGTAGCAGTTAGGTTAGAAGGACCTTCCCAGAATTGGCCCTCGGTTAACATAAGTAAACTTGAATACAATGCAGATAAGAATTCTAAAATAGTTGTCCCTGGAAAATTATTAGGAGCTGGTACAATAACAAAGAAAATAACGGTTACAGCCTATAGTTTCAGTCAATCGGCAGTAGATAAAATAGAAGCTGCAGGTGGAAAATGTTTATCATACAATGATTTTATAAAATCAAATCCAAAGGGAACAAACGTAATGGTGATTGGCTGATGAGAGTTATAGACGCTAGTGGTTGTATAGTGGGCCGATTAGCAAGTTCTGTGGCTAAAGGACTATTGAATGGTGATCAGATCCATGTAATCAATGCTGAAATGGCTGTATTTTCAGGTACGAAAGAGATGGTCTTTGGAGAGTACATCGGAAAAAGAAAGCTGAATCATCCGAGAAAAGGGCCCTATTACCCAAGGATGCCCCATATGATGCTGAAAAGGGCTGTCAGAGGAATGATACCCTACCAGAAACCGAGAGGAAGAGAGGCTTTCAAAAGGTTGAAAGTAGATGTTGGTAAGCCTGCATCTGTAGGAGATGGAAAAATCGAAATGGTCGATGGAGCAAAAATGAACAATTACTCGAAGTATGTGACTCTAGGTGAAGTGTCAAAAGTATTGGGGGCAAAATTTTAATGG
>CAUYZR010000002.1:0-42595 GCA_963577905.1 Candidatus Thalassarchaeaceae archaeon | reverse complement strand
GTCTCCTACGTCATCATTATCGGAATCTCCATCTTTTGGATCGGTACATTCTTCATCAGTTTCTCCATAGATACAATTGAAAATTTCTACATTGTCATTTATCCCATCAGAGTCAGAGTCATCATTTATTGGATCAGTACATTCATCATTGTCTTCACCATATATGCAATTAGATACCTCTACTCCATCTCCCAAACCATCATCATCAGTATCAGTATCTCTTGGATCCGAACCATAAAAGTTTACTTCATTCCAATCATTTATGGTGTCTCCATCAGAGTCCTCGATGTTTGGATCAGTACATTCATTGTTGTCTTCACCATAAAAGCACTCGCTGACTTCAGTACCATCATTTAGTCCATCATCATCACTATCATAATCCATTGGGTCTGTGAAGTGAGTCCCAATTTCATTTCCATCATTTAACGTGTCATCATCGGAGTCATTATCTATCAGACTGGTACATTCATTCTCATCCTCACCATAATTGCAATTGTTAACTTCGGTAGAATCACTTAAACCATCATCATCAGTATCAGTGTTTTTTGGATCACTGGTCCAATTATTAACTTCATCCCCGTCTTTCAATCCGTCATTATCAGAATCATCATCAATTGGACTGGTACACTCATCCTCATCCTCTCCATAAACACAATTTGTAGTTTCGTCTCCGTCCTCTATTCCATCATAGTCGGAATCTTTTTTGTTCGGATTACTGGTCCAATTATTGACTTCATCACCATCCTTCAGACCATCGTTATCACTATCTGGATTGTCTGGATCAGTGAAATACATATTCTCCTCCTCTCCATTTGTTAGTCCATCATTGTCGTCATCAAAGGAAGTCAGGTCGTCATCTGCTCCATTATTGGGATCGGTACCATCAACAATGACTTCATTTCCGTCTTTCTGCCCTCCATCGTCTGTATCAAGGTCTTGTGGATCGGTAGGTCCCCAAGTTGTATTGTAAATTTCATTCCAATCATTTAGTCCGTCATTGTCAGAATCAGATTTTGTTGGATCCGTACATTCATCGCTGTCTTCACCATATATGCAATTATCAATCTCAGTAAAGTCATCAATTTCATCACCATCTGAATCAACAAGAATTGGACTAGTGCATTGTTCTCCGTCTGAACCATATATGCAATTATTCACTTCTGTACCGTCTCCTAATCCATCATCGTCAGTGTCAGTATCCATTGGATCTGTGACCCACGTACTAATTTCTTCACTGTCACTCAAACCATCAAAATCAGAGTCAGTTTCTGTTGGATCGGTACATAAATTCTCATCCTCACCATAATCACAAGTATCAACTTCTTCCCCGTCATGTATTCCATCCCCATCAGTATCTTTTACGTTTGGATTAGTCCCGTGTGTAATAACTTCGTCCCCATCATTCAAATCATCCTTGTCAGAGTCGGCCACAAGTGGATCGGTAGGTCCCCAAGTTGTATTGTAAATTTCCTCCCCATCATCTAATCCGTCATCATCTGAATCGGGGTCATTTGGATTAGTACCTTGAACTTCTTCTTCTCCATCATTTAATCCATCATTATCTGTATCGTTATCATGTGGATCAGTTTCCCCAAGTCCAGGTTCAAAAATTCCATTTCCGTTTATGTCCTCCTCACTATTTTTTAATCCATCATCATCATCATCTCTATCAGCTTGTTGTATATCATCAGTTTTATTTAGTGGATCTGTAAAATCGGTAAAAATTTCCAAAACATCATTGGCCCCCCCCTCGTCAGTATCAATAAGGTTTGGATCGGTACATTCATCATTATTTCCCCCATAAATACAATTGTCAATTTCGTCGTAATCACTTATTGTATCTCCATCAGTATCATCAAGAGTTGGATCGGTACATTCATTATTATTTGTACCATATATGCAATTAGAAATTTCGTCGTAATCACTTATTGTATCTCCATCAGTATCACTCATTGTAGAATTAGTACATGTGTTTTTATTTATTCCATATATGCAATTTGTATCCTCCACCAGATCATCAATTCCATCGTCGTCGGAATCTCTAACATCATCCTCTGGATCTCTTGGATCTGTTGAATCAGCAAACAGTTCCTCTGAATCGCTTCGCCCCCCACCATCAGTATCACTCATGTTTCCATCGGTTTCTCCTTCATCCAGTTTACCATTTGCATTAATGTCCTCTACTCCATCATCGATTCCATCCCTGTCCGTGTCTTGTTCCAGAGGGTCGGTTGTCGAGGTACTGTTCTCATCAGGTTGCCAATCCACATTACAATTTGTGATTACAGCTCCACCTTTGTTTGTACAAGTCGCTAAATTGTACTCATTTTCCCAAATATCCCCATCCACTCCAACTTCCAGTCCATCTGTCAATCCATCACCATCACTGTCGTTGTCAATAGGATTCGTACCATGGGTGTAGTATTCCTCACCATCAGTCAATCCATCATTATCTGAGTCGGAGTCCAAGGGATGTGAACAGAATTTGATTCCACTTAGGGTATAGAGTAGGCATAAAATCTCCTCATTATCCTTCAAACCATCATTATCCGAATCGTCAGTAAGAGGATTGGTTCCTGTATCTGAATCAATGGCAACAAAAGTTCCTGAATTAGTTTCAACTCCGTCCCACAGACCATCCCCATCGGAGTCTACTTCGTAGGGGTCAGTCCCTATCCCAGCTTCGTATTCATCACTGAGTCCGTCCCCATCGCTATCATTTATTTCATAGTCCGTTCCAGGTTGCGTACCATTACCTTCTACATTGTCATCCTCACCAGTGGTGATGGCAGCATTCATGTCGCAGGTTGGGCACTGTGTCGAGGATGTTGGTTCGAAAGTTAACCATCCCAGGCCATCGAACAAGACTTCAGCATATGCGTGTCCATTCAGCATAGTGACAACTCTGGTGTCTTCCTCTATCGAGTAACCAGTACTCTCTCCGTAGCCACTGCTTTCCCAGCTCTCCGGAGTTACTATGTCCCCAGGCCCATTACCTTCTATATATCTTGAAGGTATACCATTTAATCGGGATAATACCGTAAAAGCAGCCGCAAAGTTAGTACATTTGCCAGACATGGCAGAATTCTCAAACAAGAAGTAGTCGACAAAATCATGGTCATCTGGTGTTAATGTGCCGTTAATATCGTAGTAATAATTGTTTCTGAGATAATACATTATCGCTTCGGCCTTTTCGTAATCGGTTGTTTTTCCGGCTGTTATGGACGCTGCCAGATCGTAAACATCATTATCTGGACCTGGTCTGATGGGAAAATTGGGTAATTCCACCAGTTGTGGCGAAAAATCAGATGGAGCATTAGCCGCCTGTTTTACAGAGTCAGGTATGTTGTACTCTGTCATTGTAAAAGAATAACTTTGAGCATAGCCGTCGACTTGTAGATTGAACGCACTGTCCATTGTGACGGGATTACTGATGAATACTGAATTGGTGTACAACGCTGTCGATAGATATCCCTGAGCCGGCATTATCCAATTTACAGTATATTCAAACTGTTCACTAGTTATTTCGGGATGTGTAACCAGATAGTCATAACTGTATTCGGGTGATCCAGTATACCAATAACCAGGGTCAGAATCTATTCCCGACACAATATCATACTGTTCGCATCCTGGTGCAGGACACCACTGGCTTCTCGTGTAAGTGTTCGTTGCAGAGTCGTATCCATTGTCATAGATGTCTTTGGCAGCTGTTCTCCAATATTGTGGATTTGCAGTTGGCTCTTCACAGTTATCACAGGTGACTGTAAATTTAACAGCCATAAGCATAGCTAGAGGGTAGAAACCTTCCAATCCTCCAGCTACACCATTAGCGTCTGGTTGAGGCGTCCAGTCATTATTTTTGGCCATATCCTCAGCCCATGAGGGTAATGGCGGATCATCATCATCCATATCTGGAATTCCATCACCATCACTGTCTGGATTATTGGGATCAAGATGACTAATCATATTCTCATACATATCGGGGATGCCGTCAAGATCAGTATCTTTCATCTCCTCCATGTCTGAAATACCATCTCCATCAGCATCAGGATCCATACAGTTGCTAATCCCGTCTCCATCTAAATCTCCTTCGCAATTGTACAAATCTTCCATATTAGGAGGTACGAAATCCTCATTTACCAGATCGTTCCAGAAATCCATTTCAGCCAGATCAGAGATGCCATCCCCATCCATGTCAAAATCATTGGGATCAAACCCCAAAGATATTTCGTAATCGTCAGATAATCCATCCCCATCACTATCTCTGAAAGGAGAATCGGGGATTCCATCGCCATCGAGATCATTCTCAGCTAATAGATCCTTTTCTATGCTCGAGGCTCTTGAAAGAAAAGGGGAATAAGGCAATGCTGTAAGTAGCAAGATTGTAACAATCAGTGCCTGATATTTCTTCCCGCGCATACGATAAATCCAATCCTGCAGTGATACGTATGATTATATCAGTTAGGTCTAGTAAAATGGCGCCCGCGCCGGGATTTGAACCCGGGTCCTCAGCTCGACAGGCTGAGATGATAGGCCAGGCTACACCACGCGAGCGCGATGGCTGACCAGAGCACTTTGTATATAGACTTTGCCAAAATAAAATTACATTCCCATGTTAAGCCGGAACGTTGGGTTTCCAGTTTCACCGTTACCAAAGAATTCCTCGGAGTCACCTTCTTCCATCATGGCCCCCATCAGAACACCGACAGTTTCCTGTAAAAATCTAAGTTCAACCTGAAGCTCCGAAATCGTCTCCTGAAGCTTCTTTATCTCATCTGATTCCGACGCCACTGGGCGGTAATATTACAGCCCCTTATAACAGTTATCTCTAAAGTTTTTCCAGTTTTGTTTTTAGGACCGGTACGATTTCGAATAAATCACCTACAATTCCATAATCAGCCACCTTGAATATGGGGGCCTCAGGATCCTTATTTATTGCTGCAATAAATTTTGATCCACTCATTCCACCCAGGTGCTGAATAGCACCAGAGATACCTATTGCCAGATAGAGGTCAGGGGTCACAGTCTTACCGGTCTGACCAACCTGGTGTGAATGTGGTACCCATCCAGCATCAACTATTGCCCTGCTTGCTCCGGCAGCAGCTCCCATTGTTGCGGCCAGAGGTCGTATCAACGTCTCATAATTCTCCGGACTTTCCAGTCCTCGTCCACCACTAACAATGATGTTAGCTTCCGTTAATTCAATAGTACCTTTACCTATTTTTTCAATAGAGATTGTATTAAGGGTTGAATCGGGTATGTTTCCTGAGAAATTCTCGACACTACCTGACCAGGATTCACCCATAGGATATGCATTGTTACGTATGCTTGCAACTAGTGGACCCTCCGGTTTAGATCTGGCAAGGACTTTACCTGCAAAATCAGGTCTGACGAATCCTTCACTACTGGCCTCCAGACAATCACCCAGATATCCCCACCCTAGTTCGGCAGCTACCCTTGGGCCCAGGTCCTTACCCATCGTGGTTGCCCCCATCAATACTTTGGTGGCATCGCTCTTTTGAACGACCTGAGAAACAATTGAAGCATATTTCACAGGATCATAATATTCCAATCCCTCATCATCTGCAATTACTACCTTTCCCGCAGCTAGTTTCATTGCAGACTCTGCAACATTCTTACCGATGACTAATCCTATGACTTCACCCATCCCGGCTGCAACTCCCGCAACTTGTTGTGAGACGTCTTTTATTCCATTACCATCAGTTTCACCGACCAAAACTACAGTGCTCATAGTACCTTAGCCTCCATCCTTAATTTTTCTATTAATTTGTCGACCTTCTCTTCCGGACCCTCTCCTTCCAGAATCACACCTCCACCTCTTGCGGGCGGTAGAGAACATTCAGTGGTTTGTACATCGTTTCCTGCTTCAGAACCAAGTGTACGATTGTCAAATGGTTTTCTTTTAGACATCATGATATCTTTCAAGGCCGGGAATCTTACTTTGGTCATGTCCTTCTGGCATGTAATCAACACCGGGGTTGGAGTCTCAATTATCTGTAAACCACCTTCAATTTGTCTGCTTGCGGTTAGTTTATCACCACTTAATTTCAGATTGGTCACACCTGATATGTGTGGTACTCCAAGAAAGTGTGCGATCATTGGTCCTGTTGCGGCTTGGTAGTAGTCTATGCCCTGAACACCACACATAATCAGATCGGCATCCAGTTCCTTGACAGTTTCAGATAATATCCTTGCATTTGACGAAGGTTTGTTGCCACTATATTCTTGTTGCCTGAGAACTATGGTCTCATCAGCTCCAATGGCCATCATCTTTCTCAGATCGGTATCTATGCTAGCATTGTCAGAGAACAAGCTGATTAACGTTACTTTTCCACCTATGGCTTCTTTGAATTGAACTGCCTGTTCCACTGCGAATTCGTCGTATGGATTGACCATGTACTTGAATCTGTCCTCTTTGACTTTTCCATCTATGATTTCTAATCTGGATTCCGTGTCCGGAACCATCTTGATTAACACTACTATGTTCATGTTTTTGCCTCTAGGTTCTCTAACATTATTTCTGAGATGTCCTTAACTTGCTTATCATCGCCAATACTCTTCAGACCATCGCTCATCATGGTCATACAGAAAGGACATCCTACTGCAACGCAGTCGGCGCCTGTTTTTGATGCTTCCTTTGCCCTTATTTCGTTAACTCTCTTATCGGCGTCTTCTTCCATCCATATTCTGGCACCACCACCCCCACAGCAGAACGAATTAGTTCCATGCCTTTCCATTTCAATAAGATCTCCTCCAAGTGCACCCCTTGGAGCCTCAGTCTCACCCCCAATCCTTCCCAAGTAGCAAGGATCATGGAAAGTTACTTTATCCTCGAAGTCCCTGATTTTGAGCTTCTCTTCTTGGCGTAGTTTATTCAATACCTGAGAATGATGATAAACTTCGTATTTTCCACCATATTTCTCATATTCTTTTCCTATAGTATGGAAACAATGTGGACAAGCCGTGATGATCTTCAGTGTTCCCACGGAATTTAGGTTATCAACATTCGTTTCCGCCAACATCTGGAACAGGAATTCGTTCCCAGCCCTCCGTGCCGGATCGCCATTACACGTCTCCATTTCCCCAAGTATTGAAAAGTCAACTCCAGCCTCCTTCAGAAGCTTGGCTGTTGCCCTTGAAACCTTTTTATTCCTATCGTCGAAAGAACCAGCACATCCAACAAAGAACAGATATTCTGCAGGTTCGCCTATTTTCAGGTCCAAACCTTCAGCCCAGTCTGCCCTTGTATGAGCCCCGAATCCCCAAGGATTGGAATTTCTTTCCAGATTGTTGAACAAGTTCTGTAATTCCTCAGGAAAATCAGCTGCTTCCATTACTAGGTGCCTTCTCGCGTCTGTAAGTTTGGGAACATGTTCGATATGGACCGGACAGGCTTCGACACAGGCGTAACAAGTGGTACAAGCCCAGATCGCATCCGGTGTGAATCTGTCAATTATTGACTCTTTAGGTTCGTCTCCAGCCAAGAGAAGAGAACTATGTTCTCTTCCATAGTCCTTGACATCCAACACGATCTGCATGGGGTTCAAGGTCTTGCCACTCTTATAGGCTGGACAGACATCCTGGCATCGGGCACATGCAGTACAGGCCCATCCATCGGATAATTGCCTCCAGGTAAAGTCTGCGAATTTGTTAACACCCAGTGTCAGATTATCAAAGTCTAAATCATCGGTCTTCACGGCCTCATTATTTTCATTGGTCTGTAGCGGAATCATGGTTCCCATTGGTTCGTGGTCCTGGAACATCACGTTTGGAATAGTACCAATTATGTGAGAATGTTTGGTTTGAGGAATCTCAATCAAAAACCCCCCTATCAGAATCATGTGTATCCAGTAGCTAATGTCAACCATACGGGCTATTGTGGCATGATCCATACCATCCATTTGCTTTGCGAAAAGGACACCTATTGGTTCCCATCTATTGTACTTGGTCTCTTCACCTATCATATTTCCAGCTTCCACAATAAAAGCCGTCAGCACGATTCCCAGAATTGCCAGTAGGATCAAGGGACCTTCTATACTTGCACCTTTCAGTTTTGCTGGTCTGATTATTATTCTACGATATAAGGCGATTAGGATTCCTATCGTGGCCATGGCGTACCCCAGGTCCACTATCAGGTTCCAAATGCCATCTAACTGGATATTACTGAGAAATGCCTGCAAGAGTCCACCAGTTCCTAGATCTACAATATCACTCATTAGCAGTAAGAAACCCCAGAAGATCAGTGCATGTGCGTAACCTGCTACCTTATCCTGAACGACTTTGCGTTGGCCTAACCAATCTCTCAAGAACTCGGTTAATCGCTGTTTCCATGAATTGAAACGATCATCATCTTTTCCGAGGCGAATCAACCTGACGACAAATCCAACTTGGTAAAAATGTGAGCCAAGGGCTATTGCAGACCAGGCCAGTAATATTAGATACCATTCTATACCATAATAATCGTGAAATGGGTTCATTTTGTTGTCGCCTCTTTTTTCATTGGTTGTATCCTATTTTAAACATCACCCAGATTAATTCGTACTACAAAGGAGTCTCCATCCTTGGCTTCAAACTCATCTCTTAGATAGACTGGTGAAATAACCTCTATCACTCTCTTGTAATGGGTCCTTTTTGGAGATATTACGGCACACTTTCCGACCTTTTTAGTTCCATTTTCTAGGCCGCACTTGAACAGCCATGCCTTTCCAAAAGTCCGGCCTTCCTGTTCGAAACCCTCAATTAATATTCCCTCTGCAGCTTTCATGGCCTCTATTTTTGGTATTTCATCCTCGTTCAGCCTTAGGTTTAAAGTTCCCTCAAAAGGCCGCCACCTCAGTTTCTTTTCAAATTGTTCCATATATCCTCTTTTGGAGATATAGTAACCACCCTCGCCGAGCCCGGTCTCTAGGATGCCTCTCATTTCTATTTTCTCTTGGGCCCCAAAGATAAGCCCATATTCGGAGAATTCCTTTCTCAGGATGGCAATTCCCTTATTCATTATGGTTACTACTTGCCCCCCCTGTGCTAATCTCCTTTCCAGATATCCCTTCTCAACCAACTCAATCAGATATCTCGATGCCGATTGTTGGCTTACATGCAGTTGCTTTGACAACCTGATGGAGGAGATGTGCACTGGATGCCTTGTCCCACCCTGGAGTGCCAAAAATTTGAGTGTAGAAAGCAGGACTGGCTTCAGTCTTCGTCCTCCTTCACAATATTCTGAATTTGGTCTTTTTGTTCATCACTCATATTTTCCATGGCTTTTCGTGATTGGTCGACCAAATCACCCATTATTACGCTATAAATCAGAGGAACAATGGTATTGCTCTCAACCTTTGCATCATAATCGACTTTGGCTGCATCTCTCTGAGTTCTAAGTTGGTCAGCTGTCATTTCACCTTGACCCAATCCTTGGCAAGCCTTGTCCGTTACGAAGTATTTTTCGCCATTGTAACTCAGAGGATAGGCCTGACAATTGAGTGGCATATCATGATATACCTGACAGTTCTTATTTTCCGAATCATACATTGGGCACCCAGTTTCACCTTCTTTTGTTTCTAAGATCAGTTGCGGGAATCCTTGAGACATATCCATCCCTATGTTTGGTGCTATACTGCTCAGAGTTCCGTTTTTCCTCCATCTGCTAAGATCATCAAAGTATACTGGGACGCCATTAACTTTGGAGCAATACTGCCCGCATCTAACGCAATTGTAGACAAATTTAGGTGCACTCTTGTTTTTTTCCTCAGCCATTAGAACTACCCGTTTTTGAGTAACTGAATGAATGTGGTTAATAACGTTGTTCCTCTAATTATGTTGTTCAACCCAATCCAGTTAGTAGCCGATTCTTTCTATGCTACGCGTAGGATATGGACTCTTTTATTTACCCCCGGCAATGACGGCGAGGTGTGAATGCTTATGAAATCAAGCAAGATATTAACGCTAGCAGTGGCTTTTACTGTTTTGGCATCAGTTGGGATGCCAATTTTCAGTTTAGGCCCAGTCGCTAATGCAGCGGCAGACGATCCTGTTGTCAATGTTAAGATAGGATTGTTGAACGACGCAACCGGTCCTATAGCAGTCTATTCAGAGGGTTTTACCCTTGCAGCAGAGATGGCTATTGATCACCTTAATGCAGGTCAGACAGGCTTCAATTTTTCGCTTGTAGAAGCTGATTCAGCATGTGGCGGAACAACGGCAGCTACTGCAGCACAGTCACTTGTTGACGCAAATGTTTCTGCTATTGCAGGAGCAGCATGTTCAGGTTCCACTCTTGGTGCACAGCCAATAGCGACTACGGCAGGGATACCAATGGTTTCCTACGCCTCAACTTCACCAGCGCTAACTACTGCAGATGATAACGGATACTTATTCAGAGTCGTACCAAGTGATGCATGGCAAGGAGCTGCGATGGCATCTATGGCCGCGTCTCACGGATGGCAGAACCCAGCCTTGATGTATATGAGCAATGACTATGGAGCTGGCTTGGCCGGTACAGTCAAAGGAGCGTATGCAGCCGGAGGTGTTGACATGTGTGTAGAAATCGCGTATGCTGAGGATAACCTTGACTTCTCATCACAGGTTACTCAACTTGGTGCAGCAGAGTGTGACAGTTTGATTATGGTCACCTATGCTACGGATGGTGCTGCAATTCTTGAAGAAATGGCTACCCAAGGTATACAAGGTCCAACCTCACCGGTATGTTCTGCAGATTGTCCATTCCCTATTATGGGCGGTGATGGTATTGCAGATGCGAACTTCCTTGGTGAATTTTCAGATCCTTCTGCAGCAGCCATGGTAATTGCTACAAAGCCTTCCCCATCTTTCACCAGTGCTGAGAGAACTGCATTCGATACTGCATGGGCAGCTGGAAATCATAGCGCTGCAATCTATACTCACGAAACATATGATGCAGTTACTATAATTGGTGAGGCTATAATGGCAGACACTGATGGTGATCTTAGAGATGATTTAGCAACTCTTGGTGTTGGTTATGCAGGTGCTAGTGGGGTACATACCTTCGATGCAGCTGGAGACGTACAACCAACGCAAGCAGGAGGTTATGCAGTCTGTCAGTTTGTTCCAGTAATAGTTGATGGTGCTCCGTCATTGGCCTTTGTATGTAATGGTGCTTGGAACATAGTAGATGGTTTATCATTCCCAGGTGCAGCACCTATCAAGATAGGTATGTTAAGTCCAATGACTGGTGACCTTGCGGTTTATGCACCAGGATTTTCACTTGCAGCCAATGTTGCAATTGGTTACATGAATACGATACAACCACTGAACTTTCAGTTTTCCATTGTAATAGCTGATTCAGCTTGTGATGGAACTACAGCAGCGACTGGAGCACAGACTCTAATTGATGCTGGAGTTGTTGGTATTGCAGGAGCAGCATGTTCAGGAGCAACTCTTGGAGCGATTGAGGTTGCTAAGACTGGAGGAGTACCCATGGTATCCTATGCTTCGACCTCACCAGCGATAACAAATTACGATGATGGAGGTTATCTTTTCAGAGTCGTACCAAGTGATGCTCAGCAGGGTCAGGCCCTCGCTGATACTTACGCAGCGTCAGGTTATACAAGCCCAGCACTTATCTCAATGACCAATGATTATGGTGCCGGTTTTGCAGACTCATTCAAGGCTAACTACGCTGGTGACCTTTGTGCAGAAGCAACATACGCTGACGGAACCACGGATTTCTCATCCCAAGTCGCAGCAGTTACCGATAACGACTGTGATTCTGTGGTAATGATTACCTACGCTAATGATGGAGCGACCATAGCTGAAGAGCTTGCAACACAAGGATTTGCCGGTTCAATATTTGGTGGTGACGGAATTGCAGATATTAATTTCGCAAGTACGTTTACTGATGTTAGTGCAGTGGATGGAATTACTGCAACCAAGCCTGCATCTGGGGAAGATTCATCTTTGTCTCTGCTCTTTGATTCATTCTATGCAGCAGCAGCTTGTAATCCAGCTTTTGATGATCCCGCAACTACAGATGTAGTGGAGTGTTACGCAGGCGGAATCTATACTCGAGAGACGTTTGATGCAATTGCAATCATAGGACTTGCACAGGCAATTGCTCTCCAGACACCATCAGCAGATGACGGTGTAAAGGAAATGCTTGGCTTGACTGTGGCTGGACCAGGCGCACCACAGCCCGGAGCCAGTGGAGTTCATGTATTTGACTCCCATGGAGATGTTGGAGGTTCCGGATATGATGTATGTACTTTCGGTTTAGATAGTGATGGTGCTGCAACATTCACTTGTCACAGCACATGGGGTCTAATTGCTGGCCTTGATGATCAGGGAATACCAAAAGCACCAGCACCAGAACCTGAACCTGAACCTGAACCAGAACCAGAACCAGAACCTGAACCAGAACCTGAAGTGGAAGAAACTGATGAGGTACCTGGATTTGGTCTATTGTCAGCTATTGCTGCGATTGGTGTAGCATTGGTTCTCCGCAGAAGATTCTGAAACCTCTGTTAGAGAAAAGACCCGAGCAGAGTGGGGTGGTCGTCGTCCTGATGGCCACCGCTCTGGTAAGCCGGTTATCAGTTATAGGTGACTTCATTGTTGCTCAATCACTAGAGGTAGACATTGGATAGGGACGAAGAAGGTGTTGCGGAAAAAAGATGGCTGAGACTTAGTTTTACCCTTATTATTGGGGGGTTCCTACTAGGTCTAGGTCAAATTCAGGATTTGAAGGAAGGGGTTCCTTTCAATCACTACAATAGGACACTGGAACATTTACATGTAAGCTATATTTTCATTCTTTTTGGAACTGTAATAACCTGTTTTATCGGATTTAGAAACCTGTTCAAGAAGGCAGCATTTTCATTTCTACCTGATGCCTATTCAACTTCCCATGAGAAACCAAAAGATGAGAAGGTTGCAGATGCCACTGATATTGGCCTAGAACAAGTTTCACGTTTCTTTAGAGATGGCTGGGATTCTATTCCAACTGAATTGAAATTCGCTTTTTTCGTATTGTTTGATGCTTTTCTTGGTCTTCGTTATCAATCGGGAATGTTCTCATTATTAATTTATGGCGATCCACTCTGGATTCTTCAGTTCTTTGAATTTGTCCTGTCTAGCATGTATATTCTTTTTTCACTTTTAAACAATTCCAAAGGTTGGTTCCGAACAATTGCGGTTTTGTTATCACCGCTTGCAATCATGTTTGTCTTTGCATTCAGTCTAGAACAGTTATTTGTTGGGCAGGAAAGTTTGGCATCACCAACTTTCAATTTAAGTTCAACACTCTTTACTGGATTCTACTGGGCTGCTGCGTATTTGTCCATAGCAGTGGGGCTGACTTTAACCTACAAAGTACAGCGTTTTGGTAATTTTGCTCAGGCTGAGATAATGTTGTTTGGGGCCTATATTGGTTTTACGATGATGTGGAGTCCATTTTTTACCACATTAATAGACGGCCAGAAAGTTTACAATACTGATCTCCCTAAAGATGGGATTTTAACGTGGGATCTATTATTCTGGGCTTGCGTAACTGGATTTATCCTAACAGGTTTCCTAGGCATCATTATTGACAGACTAGTTTACCGTCGATTCAGGCAGAAAAATGCTCTACCGCAGGCAATGATGATTGCATCTTTGGGTGTTGCTATGATTCTTCGAGGGATCTTATATCTTAGATATGGTGCAGTCCAATATCTGTTCGTCCCAGATATTGATTGGCGTTTAACGGACTCTAGGTACGAAATTTCTCACGGTACTGATTCATTTTGGCATCCCTGGATTAGTCAAACTGTACGCCTTCGTTTTGGCGATAGAGAAGTTGAGAAGAGCTATAATGGTATGGATCAAACAGCTTGTTTAGAGGGAGGAAAACTAGACAATTTCTCATCCAATTGGAACTCTGAATCTGAAATCTGTAATGTAATTGAGTATTTGCCTTTCTATGAGATTCAAGACTCTGCTTATTTTATTCAGTACACTAAAGCGGCATTTATTATTGGCGTGTTCGCATCTGTAATTCTTTTACTATTCATGCTTAATTTGACTAGGTTAGGCCGTCAGATGCGTGCTGTGGCCGATAATCCAGATCTTGCAGCCTCTTCTGGAATTAATGTTGAACGCGTACACATGACCACTGCATTCCTAGCTGCTGGCATCTCAGGTTTTGGAGGCGTACTATTTGGCATGTATGTTCGTATAAATCCAGAAGTAGGTCTCAGTATACTCCTACCCGCATTTTCAGTTGTAGTTCTTGGAACCCTCGGTTCTGTTAGAGGGGCTTTGATTGCCTCAGTAATTATTGGCCTTGTACGTTCAATCTCTGAACCGGTCTTGATAGGTACAGGTAGTGTATTGGGCAGGCCTTCCTACGCAGATTTCGGGGAGGCTATGCCTTACCTGTTCTTGATAGCAGTATTGATGATAATGCCAAAGGGGATAGGAGAGGCATTAGAAAACTGGAGAATTGAAAGAACCAGGAGACGCAAGGATTCCTTCTCATTTGCTTTACCTAAATTCGCTCTACCTCAAACTAAACTATCTCTGCCTGAAATACCCTTTGTTAAAGATCAATTGAGAAAATTTGACAAGCCACAAAAAGGTATTGTTTTTGCTGCAGGTATACTTCAGATAATGATTGTTAGTGTTCTAGATATCTACACTTCCGGTAAAGGTACCATTTACTATACGATTGATTTTATCTATCTTTTATTGGAGGTGTTCGGCTTGATAATGTTGTACTCATCTATAGCAGCCTATCTTCCTGAACTCAAAGAATTCAGTGCCCGAATCTTTGTTCAGGTTAGTAGCTCGTCCTCTAAACAGAAAGGCCAACTTTTTGGTTCAGGTTTTGTAATATTCTTCATTTTTTATGTAATAGATTATCTAATCTCCGGCCGTGGTCTCATTTTCCTTTCTTTAGATGTATTGTTTTTGGTTCTTCAAGCCTCAGGTCTATTGATGGTTGTTTTTTCATCATTTTTTCTTAGGGGTGATTTAACAAGTCTATTTAGTGAATTTAGCAAAAAGTTGAAGGCACTTACTGAAGTTCAGAAATGGGCTATGATATTTGGATGCGTTTTATTCACAGCTTTTGTTTATTTCCTCGATAGCGTGACCTCTGGTTCTGGAATTATTTATTACATAATAGATTTGTTCTATCTAGTATTCATAGTTCTGGGTGTTGCAGTATTGCTCCTTGCAATCCTTAAATCGAAAGCAGAGATATTTCATCGGTTAAATCCACAATTTATTTTGATAGCCGGATTATTACTATACCTTGAAGATATGATAGAGCCTGGTTTGGTTAGAGAAACAGAATCTAAAATGTATGTAAGAGAGTTAGCATATCTCTTTTTACTATTCGGTTTCAATGATGCACACCGTTTGATATTTGGTACACTTTCTCGTTTTATGGAGGAGGTAGCCCAGAATAAATCCTTCCGAAATCTCAAAGAGAAGATTCTAACGAACGTGAAGCCGTTTCCTTTGCTTTTTGGTATAATCTTGTTCAACTATGTTCCTTTTGATCAGATCAAGATGCTTGGTCTTTTCTTCATATTATATTCGATTAATCCGATATCTGATTTCGTCTCAGATGGTGCCGAACGTTTGCAACGTACTTTCTGGAATGCTATAATGCCACCTTCTAAGGCACAGTATGGACGTTCCAGTGAACGTGGTTCATGGATTACTTTTGTATTTTTCTTGGTAATCTTGATGTACCTTGCCTGGTGGTTACCGAGTGTTACAAATTTCACGAAAGCAATGCAAATATCGAGGATAATCGTTTTAGTTTGTGTATTCTCAATTCTAGCCTTTTCCTTGAATCTGCATACTGGTATAACAGGAATGACAAATTTTGGTGTTATTTTCTTTGCAGGAATTGGAGCTGTAACACTAGGTCTTCTGACAGTCCCAGAGGATAGACCTGGGGGACACGGCTGGTCACCTATTTATGGACTCTTTGCAGCAGTTCTGGTATCTGGGATTGCAGGTTGGCTTCTTGCTTACCCAACGGCCCGTCTTCGTATGGATTATTTTGCAATAGTGACAATTTCATTAGGTGAGATTGTAAGAATTTCTATGCGAGCTGAGCCTCTTCTTAGGGCCGGTACAGGAACAACGGCAATAGGTATTCAATTGTATGATTTACCATTAGAGAATTGGTATGCATCTACATTCGATGATTCCGTGGGTGAGTGGTTCAATTTAGGACAGGCAGCCCCTTACACAGTAATGCTTGCAGTAATAGCCCTAATTTCATTTTTCTTTATTTGGATTCTCATAAAAATGATGTTATCCTCGCCTTGGGGAAGGATCCTGCGAGCTATAAGAGAGGATGAAGAGGTAACTATGCATCATGGTCATAATGTGTTCCAACATAAAGCTATGAGTTTAGCGGTAGGTGGTGCCATTGCAGGTTTTGGTGGAGGTCTCTGGGCTTGGTTGAATATGAGTGTATTGGATGATTTTATCAATCCAGTGAAGTCCACGTTCCTTATCTGGGCCGCTTTTATTGTTGGGGGACGGGCTAACAATAAAGGAATGGTTATTGGTGCCTTTATAATAGTCTTGACTGAATTTGTATTCAATTTGATGGTTGTTGCTCGAGGAGATATAGATAGCCAATTCCATGATAGTGTTGCTGGAATCGATGAATTCTTTGCTTGGTTTGTTTTGGATGTAGTTGGAAAAGTGAATAGTGATTTATCCATAATTGCATCATTTGGAACACTTACTCCGGATAAATTACAGATTAATCTTGTTTATCTTAAATTAATTATGATCGGCCTAGTCATTCTGGTAAGTTTACTTTTGTCTGAAAGAGGTTTGATACCTGAAGTTCCAAAGAGACCTGATAACCCAGATCAGGGAATTGGTTTAGAACCGGAAAATAGGGAGGTAAACTGATGTCATCGGTCCTCAAAGTTACTGATTTAACCAAAGATTTTGGCGGTCTTCGTGCAGTGGATAATGTTTCTTTTGATGTGAAAAAAGGTGAGTTTGTGGGACTAATAGGACCAAATGGTTGTGGTAAGACAACAACCTTCAATTGTATTTCCGGACTTCTTGATAATACTAAAGGGGATGTTGAAGTTTTTGGAGAGGATGCTACAAAATTACGCCCCGATCAAATACAAAAATTGGGTCTCACTCGTACCTTTCAGCATACACGCCTTTGGAGAGAAATGACGACAATAGAAAATTTGTTAATCCCTCCAAGGAATCAGTACGGAACTAACCCTTTCCATGCAATTCTTACATATTTCAATAGAGATGAAGAAAATGCACGTGTAGCTAAAGCTTACAAGACACTTGCTGAATTAGAAATAACCCATATGGCTCATAATTTAACTAGTGAATTATCAGGAGGACAAAGCAAGTTAGTTGATATTGGCCGTTCTCTAATGGGAGAACCAGAACTGTTACTCCTCGATGAACCGGTCGCAGGGGTCGCAGGACCATTAGCTGAAAAGATATTCAACAATTTGCGTAAATTTGTGTCTGAAAAACAGATTTCAATCCTAGTTATAGAACACAATATGAATTTCATTCTACGCAGAGGCGTTGATAGAATAATTGTTATGGATCAAGGCCGCGTTCTAATGCAAGGAACTCCTAATGAGGTCAAGGATAGTAAAGAAGTGATTGAAGCGTATCTAGGAGGCGCAGGATGACCCGCGTCTTAGAAGTATCAGGGCTCGAGGGAGGATATGACAAAGTACAGATCATGAATAGCGTAGATCTCTATGTTGATAAGGGAGAATTTGTGACAGTAATAGGACCCAATGGTTGCGGAAAATCTACTTTCATCAAGCTTATTTTTGGAATTGCTACATATTATAAGGGGAGTGTAAAGCACAAGGACGTAGAGGTGTCAGGATGGCGTACAGATGCATTGGTAAATCGAGGAATTGCCTATGTCCCTCAAGTGGACAATGTTTTCCCCAGTTTGTCTGTTAGAGAGAATCTAGAAATGGGTGGAATCCACCTTTCTACTCCACTTCTTGAGAGTCGTATTGAACGTTCTCTAGAAATGTTCGAGGACCTGAAACCCCGTATGAGTGACGTTGCAGCTTCATTATCAGGAGGTCAAAGACAGATGCTGGCAATTAGTCGAGCTCTAATTAGTAATCCTGATTTTCTTTTGCTTGATGAACCCACGGCTGCACTTAGTCCCCTCTACCAGCAACAGATAATCGAGAGAATTGATGCCCTGAGATCAAAGGGGATAACTGTTCTGATTGTTGAGCAGAACGCCAGATTGTCACTATCACGCTCAGATAGGGGTTATATATTTTCTAATGGAAAGGTGGTCCATACTGCACCAGCCAGTGAAATATTGGTCGATCCCCAAATCAATGAGTATTTTTTGGGTACCAAGAAAGACTAATAGCTGCAATTATGGAACAACCTAGTGGCAGAAAATTGGCAATTACCAACCTGATGATGTTGTCGGTAGCTATGTTCTGGGGAGTTGCCTGGCCAGTAGGTCGTATTTTGGCAGTTGATTTGGTTGATTACCCTTTTTCGGTGATGTTTTTGAGGTATAGTTTTGCCCTTCCAGTTCTATTTGCATGGATGTGGTATAGAGAAGGAAACACAATACCTAAACAAGAGGATTGGAAACCACTATTCCTGATGGCTTTCACTTCCGTTTTTCTATACCAGGTAGGGTATATGTTTGGAATGCAGAAAACAGCTGCGTCTGATGCATCATTGGTCATTGGCTTCAATCCCGTTTTTGTCGCTATACTCTCTATCTGGCTTCTTTCACATCGTATGAATTCAGGAGGAATAATGGGTATTTGTCTTAGTTTTACTGGGATTCTTCTAATATTCGTGGCTTCACCTAACGTTCAAATTCCATTTGAGGAACGGATTGCTGGTAATAGTTTGATAATGTTTGGGGCATTTACTTATGCAATCTACGTCATTTCTATGAGGCGCTATGTTCTAGAAAGAGGAGAGGATCAACTTAGTTCACTATCTCTGATTGCTTGGGTATCCTTGATTGGCTGTACTTTCTTTATTCCTTTTGTTATTAATGAAGCACCTTGGGACCGAGTTTGGATTAATGAGGAATGGTTGCTGATAGCTTATCTAGGTGTACTTTCTACAGCCGTTGCATATGTTTTCTTTGCGATTGGCATTGATGTAATAGGGGCGAATCGAGCATCCAGTTTCGTCAATGTGGTTCCTGTTTTTGGGATTCTATCCAGTTGGTTCTTATTAGATGAAGAATTGGGTTGGATTCAACTAGTCAGTTTTGTTCTGATTTATTTTGGAGTCAGGATGGTTAATGCCCAGCCTCCAGAGGGTATGAAAAACCCTAAATAAGCCATCATTTCCTCAAGCGTAATGTTTGAATTTTTGGAAGGTTGGAGCCCTGTAGAGCAGGCCTTGGCTGCCGGTCTCTTCACTTGGGGTATGACTGCTGCTGGTGCAGGTCTAGTATTCTTTTTTAAGGAAGTCAATAGAAAAATTCTTGACGGAATGCTGGGATTTGCCGCAGGCGTAATGATTGCCGCTAGTTTCTGGTCTTTGTTAGCACCAGCTATTGAACATTCTGAGCAAAGCAATCCTTTTCTTGGTGGAATAGTCCCAGTCCTTTTTGGATTCCTTCTTGGGGGCGCTTGTATGCGATTGATAGATATTTTTCTCCCTCATCTTCACCCAGGAGCTCCTCCAGAGGAAACTGAAGGTATCAAGACCACATGGCACAGAAGCATGCTCCTTATCTCGGCTATAACCCTTCACAACATACCAGAAGGTCTAGCTGTGGGAGTAGCATTTGGTGCCGCAGCTTCTGGTGATAGTATTGGTGCTGCAATCGCCTTGGCCATAGGCATAGGAATTCAAAATTTCCCTGAAGGAGCAGCAGTTTCCCTCCCACTTAGGAGGGAAGGCCTTTCTCGAAAAGAAAGCTTCTGGTGGGGACAATTGTCTGCCCTGGTAGAACCCATCGCTGCAGTATTAGGTGCAGCTGTGGTTGTCTACATGGATCCGCTTTTGCCTTATGCTCTTGCGTTCGCGGCTGGAGCAATGATCTTCGTTGTTGTGGAGGAATTGGTACCGGAAGCCCATAGGGGAGGTAATGGAGACATTGCAACAATAGGAGTAATGCTGGGCTTTTCGGTTATGATGGTTCTTGATGTTGGTATGGGATAATTGAATCTCAGTGTCCTGCGCCATGTTTCTCAAAATATTTCTGGTGATATTCTTCAGCTAACCAAAAATCCCTTGCTTCTGTGATTTCAGTGATTATTTTTTTGTCCCCTAAAATATTCTGTTTGTATTCTAATGATTTTTTTGCAATCTCTTTTTGGACTTCAGTAAAGTAAAATATTGCTGAACGGTATTGCGTTCCTACATCTGGGCCTTGCCGATTAAGCGTGGTCGGATCATGTTTTTCCCAGAAAACATTCAGTAAGGTATCATACGAAACAAGATCTGAATCATAGTCAATTAACACAACTTCAGCATGCTCAGTTGTATTACTACAAACTTGTTCATAGGTTGGATTATCAGTTTTTCCGCCACTATATCCTGAAACGACTTCATTCACTCCTTTAACTTTAGAAAAATTGTATTCAACTCCCCAAAAACAGCCTGCTCCAAACATTGCCTTAGCCATTATTTTATGTTAGAATCAATCCAGTTTCTGAAAAGATCCATTCCCTCCTGTAGATCATCTTTCCCAATTCCAGAGAATGCCATTCGGATATAGAAATCAGTTTCATCTTCCAAAGGTCTACCAAAGTGGTGTCTACAGCAGAAGCTTACTCCAGTTTCATTCAGGGCTGCCTTCCTGAATTCCTCAACGTCATTGAATCCCATTCTCTGCATCAGTCCAGTTACTTTTGGAAATACGTAGAATCCAGCTTCGGGTATGTGAGCCTCAACACCATCAATCCCATTCAATATTTTTACTAGAATATCGCGCCTACCTCGTAATTCATCAATAATTGCTTGTGTCTCTTCTCTGGGTGCGTTTAGACCTGCTACACCAGCATGTTGAATGAAATGCGTGGTGCATGATTCCATATTGACATTAAGTCTAGTGATTTGATTTATCACCTCTTCTGGACCTATTGCTCCACCAAGTCTCCAGCCGGTCATTGCAAATTTCTTTGAGAAGGTGTACATGGTCAATGTTCTATCATACATTTCTGGTAAACTTGCTATGGATCGTGGAGTACCTTCGTAAAGAGTATCAAAATATGCGTCGTCGGATATCAGAAACATATCATTTTCAACAACTAAATCGGCTAGACGTTGCATTTCCTTATCAGGGGAAGAGGCCCCCGTAGGATTGTTGTAATTGTTGTAGAAGATATGCTTCGCACCTTTCCTGATTCCTTCCTCTATAGCGTTGAAATCAAGTCTTAGTCCCTCCAGACCATCAATGTACCCGTAAGGATGAGCCATTCCACCGTAAAATTCAATTTGGGATTCATAGATTGGATAGCCCGGATTCGGATACAACACAACATCTCCTCTCTCCATCATTGATGCAATATATTTCCCGATACTTGGTTTTCCACCGGGCTGTATTGAGACATTATCTATTCCATAGTTCAATCCCCTTGCATCTCCAACATCCTTTCCCAAGGCTTCTCTTAATTCTGGTATTCCCGGGGAGGGGCAGTAACCCGTTTTTCCGGCTTTGATGGCCTCTTTGACGGCAGAGACTATGGTGGCCGGTGTTGGAAGATTAATATCACCCAAGTGAAATGGGAAGATTTTCTTGCCAGTTGCAGCCAGAGTTGCTGCTTCGGCTGAAACCGCAAAGGCAGTTTCACTCCCCAATAAATCCATCCTTTTGGCCACACCCATTGCATTTTTACATGCAGATGCCAGATATTATTGTTTTTTGCGTAATCTTTATACTTAAGCATTAATCCGCAGGGTAATGGCTAGTGAGTGGAGAAACCAGTTGAACGCCTGGCTTCAGGAGCATATGCAGGCAGTTAGCACGATCGGTACGATACTAAGTTCGTTTATGGTATTCATTGGAATAATGGGCCGATGGTATGAGGATTCCTCATTGTCACCAGTTACTATCCTGGATTTTATGGGAGCATATGACATCTGGATTTTGATTTTCGGATTGATAATCCTTGCCTTCTCAGCTTATTATCTTTGGCTAACTAGACATTACATGAATCGTTTCGAGGAAATAGTAACAACCAATTCAAAGAAAGAATTCCAGAGAAATTGGACTGAAGTTGAGCAGATGGCCAGATATCAATTACCTAAAGCGTATCGCAAGCGGGTCTCTGAGATTCGAGAGAAGTTCGGACTCAAGTAATTAAGAAATTTTATATAGAGTCTTTTTTCTTTGAAAGCAGAGGTTAACAACCTCAGGTTCATAACCGATGAAATCCAAGAGTAGTAAAGACGAGGAAAAGATAGAAACTGTGAAGGAAGAAGAGCCTACAGTTTTGACCCCGGAAGAGGAAATACAGAAATTGAAATCTGAAGTTGAAGACTATAATGAGAAATTTTTGAGGGTCGTGGCAGATTTTGATAACTTCCGGAAGCGCATGGATCGGGATAGAGAACAACAAAGTCTTAGACTGAGGGGAGAGATACTTTCCAATTTCCTTGAGATTGTGGATACTGTCGAAAAGGCGGTTGAGGTTAATCATCCAGACCTAGAAAGTTCTTTGGAGGGAATCAAAGGAATACACCGATTGATATCCGCATTGATGGATTCATTCAATATAAAACGTTTTGATCCCCAAGGTGAACAATTTGATTTTAGACTGCATGAAGCCTTAACAACAGTTGAGAAAGAAGGTGTAGAGCCCAATACTATTGTTGAGGTTATTCAGTCAGGCTATACTTTAGAGGGTGAATTACTACGGCCAGCTAAGGTTGTGGTATCAAAAGATTTTGAAGAAGAAGGTGAGAAAATAGTAGTAGAAGGTGAATAAAATGGCAAAAGAAATGATAATAGGAATAGATTTGGGTACAACCAATTCTGAGGCAGCATATCTTGAGGGAGGTAGACCTGTGATTATACCTTCCGCAGAAGGTTCGACATTCGGTGGTAAGATGTTTCCATCTGTTGTTGCATTTACTAAGGATGGTGAGAGAATTGTTGGAGATCCTGCCAAAAGGCAGGCGGTATTGAATCCAAACAATACAATAATGAATATCAAGAGGAAAATGGGAACCAAGCACAAGGTTACCATAAATAAGAAAAAATATTCTCCGGAAGAAATATCCGCAATGATACTACAGAAGATAAGGGCAGATGCAGAAGCACATCTGGGTGTCGATATTGAAAAGGCAGTGATTACCGTTCCAGCTTATTTCAATGATAATCAGAGGCAGGCGACCATAGATGCTGGAAAAATAGCCGGTTTGAAGGTCGAGAGAATCATAAACGAGCCCACTGCAGCCGCATTGGCCTATGGTCTTGACAAGGAAGGGGAGTACACAGTTGCAGTCTTAGACTTGGGCGGTGGGACTTTCGATGTCACAATTATGGAGATGGACAATGGTGTATTCGATGTTGTATCCACTTCAGGTGACAACAAGCTTGGTGGAACTGATATGGATGAAGCAATGATTGACTACCTGGCAGACATTTTCAAATCAGACAATGGAATAGACTTACGTGATGACCCCGCATCTAAACAGCGTCTTCGCGATGCAGCGGAAAAAGCGAAGATTGAATTGAGTAATACTTTGAAAGCCACAATTAACTTACCATATATCTGGTCAGATTCTAGTGGTCCGAAGCATTTGGAGCTTGATCTTACGAGAGCTAAATTGGAGAAGATTGTTGGTCCAGTTATCAGTCGTTGTGCGAATCCAATTAAGAAGGCTTTCAAGGATGCTAAAATCAAACCAGGTGATGTTGACAGAGTAATTCTTGTTGGAGGTCCGACCCGAATGCCAACCGTCCAGAAGGCGTTTGAGAAATTTGTAGGGCGTAAAGCCGAGAGAGGTGTAGACCCTATGCAATGTGTTGCTATGGGTGCAGCTATTCAGGCAGGTGTGTTGGCAGGAGATATCAAGGACATTGTTCTTCTGGATGTTACTCCTTTGACTTTAGGTATCGAGACCGAAGGTTCAGTCCTGACCCCATTGATAGACCGCAACACCACAATACCAACTAACAAGTCCAAAACATTCTCTACAGCTGCAGACAATCAACCTGCTGTCGAGATTCACGTTCTTCAAGGTGAGAGGACCATGGCTAAAGACAATGATACTCTAGGGCGCTTCCAACTTGTGGGTATACCACCATCGCCCCGAGGTATTCCACAAATCGAAGTATCCTTTGATATTGACCGAAATGGTGTGATTAATGTCACTGCCAAGGACCTTGGAACCGATAATGAACAAAAGATAGAGATCACCTCCAAGTCAAATCTGAGCGATGATGAGATCGAACAGAAGGTCAAGGAGGCCGAGAATCATGCAGAAGAGGATAAACAAATCAGAGAAATGGTCGAGACCCGTAATCAGGCCGAATCCTTCATCTATGCTACAGACAAGGCTGTCAAGGATCTCGATGACAAAATCGATGATGATACCAAGGCCAAGGTCGAGGAGTCCAAGGAAAAGTTAGAGGCAGCTATGAAGGAAGACGATCTGGAGGGTCTGAAGAAGGCACTAGAGGACTTCCAGCAGGCTTCTCAGGCAATAGGTCAGATGGCATATCAGCAAGCTGCTGAAGAACAGGCCAAGAATCAGGCTGAAGGCCCCGATTCAGAGGTTGATGATGATAACGTGGTCGATGTTGATTATGAAGAGATTGATGATGAAAAGTAGTTTGGGTCCTAGTCAAGTATAAATTACCCTATTCTGTTGTGGCAAAATGGCCGATAAGGTGTCCTTTACGAATTTCGGTAAGAGGAAGAAAGTTAGAAAGGTAAAACGCCGAGGTCCAAAGAAACCGAATATCAATGCTGAAGAATTGCTTGATGAAGTTCTAGCTGCCAAGAAGATGGCTGACCAAACTATTGAAGAGTCCAGTTCGAACCTTATCGCACTCCCATTCCTTGAATTTTCTGCATTACAAGAGACTCCTTTTGCTCCGGGTGAGTGGAACCCAGTGAAGATTACATTAAGCAACACAGGGAATGGTGCAGCAAGCACGATAACCCTTTCATTCGATAACTTGAGAGCACGAGGACAGACAATAGTTGAAAGTCTGAATCCTGGAGAGGACAAAGTTGTTGTCATCGAGTTGAGGTCTGATGACGTAGACAAGACCGTCAGCCGCCTGGAGGTTTATTATCATTCGATTGAGGGTGACACTTTTACAGCAGTAAGAAGGGACTGGTTCCCTAATGATTATGAGGTCGCCAACATTTTTGAGAGCGAAATTCCACCCGGTGAGGATAAAAATTCACCACTCTACCAACATCGAGAAGTAATGCATGGGGATTTCCACATTATATGTGGTAATTGTGGTGTTAGAGTACCATCCACTTTCCGAATCTGTGGGAAGTGCGGGTCACGTCTCCAGAAGCGAATTGATCGTCGTGGTGATTGGGGTAGCAATCTTGACGATCCTGCGGCTGTTCAGGATGAGCGTGAGATATTAATCAAGAAGTTACAAAAGCTTGGTGAACTAAAGGACAAAGGTATGTTGAGTGATGATGAGTTTACCGTAGCCAAAGCTCAACTTTTGAATTAGACCTCTTCGGCCCATTCTATATCATCATCGAAGTTACCGTCGGACACAGGCCCTTTCTTTACAGCATCAGCTACTCGGTTGTTCAGAACAAGGATGAAGATAATAAGAACTATAGCCCATTGCACAATCAATGTTATTATCGTGAATAATCCCAGTCCCATCCCTTCTATCGGAGAGTGGCTCTGGTCTTGTAATTTTTCGTAGATAAAGAATCCGAATACTGCAATAAATTCAATTGGGAAAACGTATTTGATGATGTACTCCCACCAAACTCCAATTTGTATATCTGCATATTGAGTGTTAATTAGGTTCTTCCTGAAATCACTAACACCGAATCGCATTACAACTACAGCAATCATAAGTCCCGAGACAATCAATCCAGTACCCCAGACAAAATCCTGGTTGTCCAGGAATTCCAGACTTATTGCTGCTGGAATACCGGCCAATGCCACTGCGACGGAGATGTAGCGCACGGCCTCTTTTCTTTCCCATCCCATGTCAACAAAATTCACGACACATCCCTGTAAAGTTGAAACCATTGAAGTTAAGGCCGCAAATGACATCGAAAGGAAGAATATACTACCTATGACCCACCCAGCAGTCCCCATAGACGCGAAAAGTGCGGTCAAATGAATAAAAGTTAATCCTGACGATCCAGATTCCACTGCAGCCAAACCATCGGCTGTGGTATCCGAAAGTGCAAAGATCGTTCCGAGAACAGCGACACCTGCGATTAATGAAACTGCGTTGTTACCAAGCCCGGTCAGAAATGCATTCAGTCCAATGTCCTCTTTCTTTCTCATTGCAACAGCGTACGTGATTGCCATTCCAAAACCAGCTGAGGTCGACCAAGCAGATTGCACCAAGGCCCTGATCCACGTTTCTCCTTTGAACAGGTATTCCCACTGCGGAATGAACAAGAATCTCAATCCCATTGCAGCGCCGGAGGGATTCAGGATAAATGGATAGATCATGGCAACGATTAGGAATGCCACAAGGCAAGGTATGAGTACCATGTTGGCCTTTTCGATTCCACTTATGCCATTGTAGACGATAAAAGCAGAGACACTTACAGCTATCAGCTGGAAGAATACAACTTCGGCTGGGGAGCTTATAAAATTGTCCCACAGTGCCTGCGTCTGGGTAGTATCAGTTGCATCACTCATATCTCCAGAGAGAGCAATCCAGAAGTATCTGATTGTCCAGCCCATTACTACAGCATAGTAGAATCCTACGGCCGTTCCGACCCACATCATCCAGATTCCAAGCCACGTAAAATTTCGACCAGCCATATCTCTCATGGCCCCAACGGTCCCAAGTCTGGTTTTCTTACCAATAGCAAATTCAGCCATTAACAATGGAATTGACCATGCAAACAGGAAAATAAGCCATCCAATCATAAAGGATCCGCCTCCGTTTGCAGCAGCTTCCCGGGGGAATCTCCAGATATTTCCAGTACCTACGGCAGCGCCGATGGTGGTTAGAATTAATCCTAATCTTGAGGAGAATATCTCAGGTGGTTTTTCATCAGCCATTTTTTCATTTTTCCTTAGGTATGGCTGCAACACTTCGTTTAGCTATAGCAGAGGGAGTTTTGGTCTTCTTAGCTGGTATGTCACCTTCGTTTTTTCTTCTTTCAGCTTCGGTCGCAATTCCTACGGTCTTGTATAGCCCTCCCCAAACAACACCATACATTATCGCCATCATTATTCCAACGCCTAGGAAATCAAGTACTGGATTGCCAAATCCAATAATGTCATCAACAAAGATTTCAATTGGTTCTGCAGCGCCGTAGCCAGTTACTATGAATCCGCCACCAAATTCGTTTGCGAGCCTTGAATCTTGTGCAACAGCATAGAATTGAATGTTTGTTGAGTCTTCAGTTTCTGGTATGTATGCCCTGAATACAGAATCTCTTCTTGGTATTGTGAGATCAGCGCTGTAATCAGAGTAGTCCTTGGTATCACAGTCTTTGATACAAGACATAGGTAATTCCTTCCATTCTCCTTCTGGCATTTCATCAGTTCGATAATTCAAAACCAACGAATTTTGCAACATGAACTGGGCATCCTCGACTTTGACTCTCACAGGCAGGTCATCATTTGCATAGTAGTCACCAAAATCAACTTCAGTATCCGACTGGAAACCGACAGTTTCTCCTTTGGATGACACTATACTTAACTTTGGCATCATTGTGTCTTCAGGTGAATGAATGCCTGGGCCATTGAGGTCACCATAATCAGGGAACATCTGGCCAATCCTTGCCTCTGGGCTTTCGTCCAGCAAGTGCATATTGGTGAGAAGATGCATTCTGACAGTTGGTCGAATCAGTAGAGGATCGGCGTGGAAGCCACCTTGAAGGCTCCCCTGGCTCCCGCAACTGTTCAATTCGACAGTGTAAGAGAATGAACCCTGCATCCCATACTGGTAGTCATTGATATCGCCAGATACCTTGTATCCACCCTGGTCTTTCCAGTTGCCATAACCAGTTAGGTTCATCAGGGGCTTGACCTGATTCTCCATGTAGAGTTCGTGTGGTGGATCCTGGTCCTTGTAGCCCCATGGCCAGATATAGAGTTCGGAACAGGAATGGTATGAAACGGAATTCATGATATTGTGTTTCATATCATGGTCCTCCGTCCGATAATTTCGTATATAATTTCCATCTGGAGCCGTAACGAACATATCTGGCCAATTTTCTCTATCTATCCCATTCAGGTAGTCCTCAAGGTACTTATCCTGTGGATAATCATCGTAAATGTCTAATCTCCAGGTCAGGTATTCGATAATTTGAGTTTCTGGTTCCGAGAATCCTCCTTCACGGTCCTCATCAACCTTTCCATCTTCATCATCATCCATGTGTTGAGCGTCAGGCGGATCTTCGTCAACACCCGTAACATCTCCCGTATTCTGATCACCGATAACACATGGATTTGCAAAGAACCCCGCTTCACAATCACCATCATCGTCATTGAAATCCCGTGGACCGTGATAAACATCGGAGCAGATATTATCATCATCAACCGTAAATTCAGGTTCCAGATCGTCACCTATTAATGCCGTAAATTGGGTATTGTGTGACCACTCAAAGGGATAGTTCCGGTTAAGGTCTACTCCATCACACTCTCCACCATATCTGTCATCCTGGTCATTATCCCGCATGTTCTTTCTCCAGAAACGGCTAGGGTCTTCTCGGTCATACATGTACCCATCAGGATTCAGGATCGGGACGATCCAGATTTCCCGGTTATTGATCAGATGTGTTACTCGGGCTTCACTAGGATCTTCATCAATACCCTCATCAATAATTCCATCACCATCATTGTCTATACCATCGAATAATGCACGACCATATTCATCCACTCGACCTCCTTGTTCTCCATCGCCATCATTGTCGACTCCGTCAATCATGTCTTCGTTGATCAATCCATCTCCATCATTGTCAGTAGGTTCCATTCCGTAAAAATGGGTCAGGAAATAAACGAAATACAATGGAGTGACCACAGTCATCCATTCTCTGGCATGGTGATTTCCAACTATGAAAAATGTCTCTTCATCAGGGTCATCGTAAAAAGCGGGTTCGTTAGCCACATTATCCGATATTTTAACACCAATAATCTCATTTCCCTGCCACGTTTGTCCGGCAGGAATCATGTCAGTCAAATAGTAAAACTCAACAATATGCGGATAATCATTGGCAAATTTCTGTAATTCTGAGACAACTTCATAATATTCATGGTAGTCATCAAATAGGATATCAAAAGGGAAAGTATTAGTACGATTAAGAGTATCATTACCGTCTACTGCGAACCCATTAGAGGAGTCTTTAGTCTTCTGAAAATCCTCGAATTCAATGGATCCCGTACTCATTGTGGTCAGGGTCAGCATAAGTGCCAAAGCGACCGGTGAGAGTCGATTCATATTTTTAGCATGAGAGCCACATTATTATAAGATTTCATCTAATGCATATCTTCATTAATCTTAGTCATTGATAACGATTAATGCTCAAGTGCAAGGATTGTCCACATTGGTATGGTGGCGAGGATTTTGGTTATGGAAGTTGCAGACTCAAGCTCCAGAGAGAAGAGAAAAAATTCCTGACATTTGGGCAACAGGATTGTGACGAGGGTCTCCCAGATGATTAAGGTCAGGGACATGAAGAAATCCGAACTTGTCTTTGCCAAGTCTCTTACTGATGTTGAGGACTGGGGCAATTCTAAAGAGGATTGGGATCGTCTTTTCAGAATAAGTATTCCGTTAGTAGCTGTGGATGGAGACAATCTGGCAGGAATTACTACTGCATTTGATTATGGTGTTCTGGGAATGATAGGGAACGTTGTTGTCTCCAAAAAAAGTAGAAGGAAAGGTGTTGGTCAGGAGTTGATCAAGGAGGCTATGAAACGCCTGGAATCCTGCAAATCCGTCAGAGTCCATTCAAGGATGGAAGTTACTTCATTCTACAAGGATCTAGGTTTTCTTGCAGAGGGAATGTCGACTCAGTTTCGGCTTGATGCAAATATGAAATCCTTTCAGCCTTTTGATATTGATTCAGAGACCAATATTGTCCCTGCGGAAGGATACTGGGATGAGATATTAGCGATGGATTCACGTCAGTTTGTCGGAGATCGTTCTCAATTTCTGAAAGAGATCAATGATTATCTTTCTCAATGTTCCTTTGTTGCATTGGGAGAGGATGGTTCGGTCAAGGGTTTTATCATGGCCAAGGGTGAGGATTCCTGGTATGAAATTGGTCCTTGGATAGTGGAATCTGGCTGTAAGAATTGGCAAGGTCTGTTACAGGCCTCAGTTCAGGCTATTCCAGACAATTCAACTGTAGAAATATTTGTGCCAGCACCAAATTTCAGGGTCACCAGCTTGCTGGATTCAGTTGGTTACAGCGCCCATAGTTACTGCATGTCAATGTTCTATGGTGAGGATTGGCCAGATGAGGCCAATATCTGTGCCAGAGGCGGGGGAGACAAAGGTTGAAGCTATTCAATACCGCATCTGGGCAAAAAGAGGATTTTGCCCCTGATTCCAAGAAATTGGGGTTGTATATCTGCGGTCCCACAGTTTATTCAGATACTCATCTGGGCCATGCTAAATCTTACGTCTCATTCGATATCCTGAAAAGGTGGTTAGGATACAAGGGATATGAGGTAAATCACATACAGAATTTTACGGATGTATCTGATGAAACTGCACTCGGAGCCTCAAAGTCCAATATGGATGAATTGGAATTCTCTCTTCAATACGAGAAAGAATTTCGGGGTAAAATGAAGCTACTTTCGAACACTTCAGCTACAAAATACACAAGGGCATCAGATTTTGTTGAGCAAATAGCTGCTGAATCCCGGAAATTGCTGGAGAAAGGGGAAGCCTACCAGACAGATCAGGGAATTTTCTTGCGTATCAAGCAGGAAGAGCATGGCAAATTATTGGGTGTCGTTCTCGAAGAATCTTTGGCTCAAGGCACATCGGAAGTCGACTCTGGTCCCAAGAAAAGCCCCCACGACACGTTGCTCTGGGGACCTCCACTAGATGGTGGGAAAATATGGGAATTCGAGGGTCTACCTCCAGGCCGGCCGGGATGGCATCTTGAATGTACATTGATGTCATCATCGGAACTGGATTTGCCGATAGACATTCACTGGGGAGGTGTAGACCTGATCTATCCGCACCATGAATCCGAGATCATCCTTGCTGAGAAGATAGGATTGGGAAATTATTGTGATTTCTGGATGCATAATGGACTGATGGAGGATTCTGAAGGCAAATTATCAAAATCAAGGGGAGAAAGAATCACTCTGGAGGAAGTCTTCACGGATTGCCCACCACCAGCCCTTAGGTTCTACTTGTTGGGTTTTCATTATCGTGATTTCACCCCCTATTCGCCGGAAGGATTACTTGAAGCGTGTCAGGAAGGTGAAAGATTGGGCGTCAATGCTGTGGATTGTATGGTTGAGGAACCGTCAGATCCAAGAGAGGATGAGGAAACGGCACCCCTGGTCACCAAATTCGAGGATGCCTTGAGTGACGATCTGGATACGCCAAGGACTCTTGATGTTCTGAGGGAGCTGGATGTGATTGCTGGAAACAGGTTGAAGAATAAGGGGGACATTGGTCCAATTTCAGGGATGTACAGCGTATTCCAATGTGTTCTCGGTGTGTTTTCTTAAATCCAGTCGGTAGTATTCTCTATTCATATGCCAATGAAAGTACCTAAGTTGCAGGAAGTGACTTGCAAGGAATGCGGTCTTTCTGGTGAGATAGAAATCTAGTCGCTAAATTTTTCCAGGATGGAATCCGTAACATCAGAAGCCGGCAAGTCCTTCTCCATCAGCCAGCCGTACCATTCAATCGAGATCTTGGCGCCCTTTTCCGTTTTCTTGGCCTTGAGAATTCTATCCGTGGCAATAATTTTTCCATCCAGTAAAATTCCATTCTTTCCGAAGGCAAAAGGACGTGGATATCCAAGGTAGACCAGACTCAGAACAAAAAGTGTCGTTGAAAGATAGATATCAACTTCCTGAACGATATCCAGACAGATAATGAACACCATTGTGCTTGGAATCAGGAGGGCATTGATTCCCTTGCGTTCCATCTCCGTCCAGAAATCAAGTTTGGCAACTTTACTTCCTTCTTCTGGTCTTCTGAAAAGTATGCTAACATCGTACAATAACACAACCAGCAGCACTATCTTGGCATAGAAGAGAAAATCAGTCATTCCTTACCTCGGACACCAATCTCCAGACGTTTCCGAAGATCTCCTCGGGTGTTCCTGTGGCGTCAACAATTCTGACCAAGGGATCATTCTCAAGATCAAGATAAGCCTCCCTGACCTTTTCCAGATGTTCCTCCTTTTCGAATTCATCCGCATCACTATGTTCTTTTACTCTTTCTAGGGCAATAGATACTGGCAGGTCAAAGATTAGGACAATATCTGGTTTTGGAGCGAATGCATGCTTTTCACGGATCTCCTCGACATCTATCCCTCCTGCTATCTGATAGGCCATTGAAGAATAGTAATAGCGATCCATCAGGACCACGCCCCCATCATCCAGAGCGGGCTGTATTTTCTCCTCTACATGCTGTTTTCTGTCTAAAACAAAAAGTTCCAATATTTCTTCGTTGGTCGCTTTTCTCTTTCCATGCAGCATGTCCCATAATTTCTGGCCATGTGGCCTTTTCGTGGGCTCTTTCAGGATTATGACCTTCTCACCTTCTCCCTCCAGTTTTTCTAGTAATAGTTTGGACTGTGTTGATTTCCCACAACCATCGATTCCTTCAAGGTTTACAAGCACTTGAATCATAGCGGAAGGGTCTTAATTAGAGAATTTGTTATCTAATCGTCATTCTTTGATCTTTCTTTTATCAGTTCAGGATTCATATTAGGTCTGCAATACCAGGTCAGATATTTCTCATCGCCTTCTTGGAACCGATCTATGAAGAAGTTACCACGGCCGTATTTCTTCTCACCAACCCTCTGAATTGCTTTTTTCATCATCCTACCGACTTTCAGGTCTCTGGTGACATTCTTGTCCTTCCAGACTATCATGGGCATCATCTGCTGGTTGTCGATGATAATATATTCTTCAGTCTCATCGTATATCTCTGCATTTTCAGGGATATTTTCCAGTTCCATAGGGTCCCACCTCGCGCACCTTTTTTAGTTTACCATTAAAGCTAACACTCATCGTCAGAACGGGCTTCATGTTTTTCATATTACTATACACGACCACTGATTATCCTAATAGCTACGTTGATATTAGTGTAATTTTACCTGCTAATCGACTCAACACGGCCCTATCTTGTCGGTGGACCCCAGTAGATATTTAATGTAGGGAGAATTTAGGTAATTATGAGCAAAGCCTACTTGTTGGTCATATGGTTGGTTTTTGCATCACTCTCTGGATGCATAACAGATGATGAACTTGAAGATAAATCACCAACTATAGAAGAAGATACTATAGAACCTGTTGGAACCTAAGTTTACTAGAATTATTGTATAATATTCCTATATTCTTCTAAAATAAGATTAGCTTGTTTTTCCCAACTCCAGTTAAGTTTTACAAGCTCAGGGCCCTGCGCCAAAGCTTCTTTCAACAAACTGTCATTAGAACACAATTCTATTATAAAATCGGCTAGTTTTCGAGAATCATTTTTTCCAAAGAAAAGAATAGGATATTCTTCTTTATCCCATTGACGATGTCCGTGGTTATTACTGACAACTAGGATTGAACCACAGGCCATTGCTTCAAAAATAGTAAGAGGAATACTATCTGAAAGCGAAGAAGAAATAACGACTTTTGATTTTCCCATAATTTCTCCTAGTTCTTTTTCTGTTAATTGTCCCGTAAACTCTACATTATGATTTTCTAAGTTTTCTTCAATACCTTGTTTCAATGGACCATCTCCAGCTAAATAGAATTTAATTTCAGGTTCTTTTTTGTGAACAAGAACTATGGCTTTAGCCACAACTTTAGGATTATAAATTTCTTTGAAGCCTCGACTAAACAGAACACACTTTTCTTTTTCTAAGGGTTTAAAAATATCAGTGTTTATCCCAATTAAATTAGTCACTATTTTATTTTCATCAATACCTAATTTTACTAAATCTTTAGCTAACAAAGGAGGGCATACTACCTTCATTGAATTGTTCCCCGTTTTTCTGATAACCCAAGACAATAGTTTAGACTCTTTAGGATCTACTAATACATCAGATCCCATTGCAGTAACAACTACAGGATAATTATCCATCCGCCCTGCATAAAATGCATGACCTGTTAAAAAGAATCCATGAATTAGATCAGGTTTAAATTCATCAATCAATGTTTTTAATTTTTTTGTAGCTTTCCTAACTTCATCTCCCAAATCAATGATTAAACTTCGATCTAAGCGAGGTTCAGGTCCAAAATAAGTGCATTTTACCCCTTTATTCAATGAGAAAACAGAAACAAGATGGCCATTCTTTTCTAACCAATTTACCCATCGAACGGTATGAATACTATTTGCATTAGCCACAATTGCAATTCTTAACTTAGGTTCCATTATATTACATAAATCAAACATCTATATAACAAATTTATTAAATTATATTCTAGTACATTCTTTCTATTTTAGTGATTCCATCTTTAGCTGAAATGAATGTAAAGTAAAGACACTGAGGGGTCGGACCCCCCCTGACTCCCCTCGTCTAGCGATATAAGCTAACACCTATCGTCAGAACGGGCTTTATGTTTCTCATATTACTATACACGACCACTGATTACCCTAATAGCTACGTTGATATTAACGTAATTTTACCTGCTATTCGACTCAACACGGCCCTATTTTGTAGGTGGATAAGGAAGCCTGAAGTCTTAAATTAAACAGAGGCGTCAGTGTGAAAGGATATGGTAGATCAAGATAGTGAAGAATATCGGAAGTGGAAACATGGAAGCAATGAAGCTGAGGCTAATCTTAAACAGCTAAATTGCCCTAGAGGATGTGGAAACCTGACTGGTACTCTTCAAGAGAACCGTAGATCCGATGTATGGACTATCAAAATAGTCTGTGACACCTGTGAAGGAATATTCGTAAATCCACAGCAATTCATAAAAGGCGAAAAACAACTGAAACGATTCATAGAAAAAAAAATTCATGGTGAAACAAAAACGAACTTGAAATGTCCAAATTGTTCTGAAGAAATGTTGGAGATTAAATTAGAATATGATAAAATATATTCGGAATCAACAGGATTAGGTTCAAAGATAGCAAAGACCTTCTTGCACGGCGATGCACTCAATATGGGTGAAGGAATTGTGTTTGTTCCTGTTATTATTGTAGCAGCCGCGGCAATTGGCTTAACAGTGGGCGTAACTGAAACTGCACTAAGAGTTCCCGGCAATATAGCCAAAAGGAAAAAAAATCAAGAAGAAATGGATATACACGGGCAAGAACTTGCTATTGATCTGTGCAAACCATGCAACAGCTTCTGGTTTGATAAAAATGAAATCGAGCGTTTTTATGACGCTCAATACAAAGTTAAGAGAAACAATTTGATAAAAGACACAAAGTGACTTTAAGCGGGCATTAAAAGCTAATATACCGCTTTCAATGCAACAATATGGTAGATTTCAAGGCTTTCATCAAGGGCAAGGCCGTCAAGATGATCAAAGACCCCAAAACCGGACAGGAAAAATGGGTGCCCATGGATTATGATGAGTCTGAGGAATCAGACTAAATATCTTGGAATTAGCCTTTATTTCTGGTTTTCTTATTAGTATTTCACTAATTCTAGCTCTTGGCCCACAGAATGTTTTCGTACTGAGGCAAGGATTACTGAGATCCCATGTTTTTGCAGCTTGTTTGATATGTTCCATTTCCGATGCTTTGTTAATTGCTGCAGGGGTTTTGGGTGTTGGATTATTTATCTCGGAAATAGAGGAATTGGCAATCTGGATGTCAGTAGGTGCAGCACTGTTTCTGATATTTTATGGGTGTTTGAGAATTAGATCAGCTTTTGATCCCAAGGGAATAGAAATCGGTGAAGGCGAATCCAAGGACCTATGGCCGACAATCTTGGCAGGTCTGGCATTCACTTATCTCAATCCGCATGTGTACGTGGACACTCTGCTACTCATTGGCGGTGCATCCAGCAGCTATGTTGGTGACGAGAAACTGATGTTTGGGATGGGTGCAGCTACCGCATCCTTTGTATTTTTCTTTTCATTGGGATATGGGGCCCAACGTCTTTCTCCAATATTGAATAATCCTGAATCATGGAAAATTATTGATTTATTTATTGCCGGAATAATGTTTACAGTAGCAGGAATTCTTCTATTTCCTTACTTGTTCTAATTCAGGATTTCTTGTAAAGAATCAAGGAAAAAAGTAATTTGTTCGGTTGTATTGTCAATATGGGGTGATACTCTAAGAAAACCAGAACGATTTGTAACTAGAATTCCATATTCCTCTTGTAATTGTTGTACTACATCTCCAGTATCAAATCCAGTAGGAATGATGATACTAACTATAGCACTCCGTTCCTTATCATTAGTAGGTGAAGCTATCTCGAGCCCGCTTGCTAAAGCACCTTTAATCAACATATTAGCCAATTCAATATCATATTCCCAGACTTTCTGAATTCCAATATTTGTTATTTCGTCAATTGATGCAGCAAGCCCTAATGCAGCACCGAAATGGATAGTAGTGAATTCAAAGCGACTAGCATCATCAGGAAATTCTAATCGTTCCGCCTTCATATTCCAAATATCTTTATGACTTCGAAAACCGATTATCCCAGGTGAAAGAGATTGAATTTTTGGGGAAATATAGCCAACAGCAGCACCATAAGTCCCTCTTAGCCACTTGTATCCTGAAGCAACGATTGCATCAGCTCCTAAGTCGTTAGCATTTATTGGAACCATCCCCATAGATTGTGTTGCATCTACTATGAATAATGCTTCAACATCATGAGCTGCTTTAGTGAATGATTTTAGATCATAACGTTGACCACAAGCATATTCTACATGTGATAGTGTTACTACCGCAGTATCATCATTGATTAAACTTAGAATATCTTCAGGCTCAGTGTAATAATTTTCATTATGTGGTGCGAGCCTTATTTCTGCACCAAATTCATCTGAGACTCTTTGCCAAGGGTATACGGTAGACGGAAAAGAAGCTCTTGTAGAAACAATATTACTGTTTTTTTTTGGTGCTATTGCCCACGCTAATGAACTTAGTAGTTCAGTTGCACTTGAGCTAACACATACATCTGAAATTGGACATTCTAGAAGGTTTGCCGTGGACTTTCTAAGAGGAATCATACCTTTTTTTTCGGCATCAGCATCGAATTCAGCAGCACCGCCTCGTGCTAAAGAGGTGGCCCATTCAGAAGCGATTAGGTGGGCTTTAGGCGATGTTGTTGCTACATTTGCATATGATAAATTTGTCCATTTCTTCATTTTTGGTATACTGGTTATGAATGATTGCATTTATCATCTTAGCGTGAGGCTAAAGTAGCATGGCTTATTTTGTCTTAATAGTATGAAATCAACTGCTTTGACTTTAGGCAACGAACGGTATTTCCCTCGTTATGCTAAGTTTATTACTGAGGCTGAAGGTAATCCTGAAAGAATTGAATCTCCTGAAGATTTAGATAATTATGATGTTCTGGTTTTGTCTGGAGGAGGAGATATGGGAATCAAGAGCGGGGCTTATGGGGATCAAACAGATGATCTACCAATTGGAGGTGTCAAGGAAGAGCGGGATGAATTGGAAAGGCAGCTTCTTGAAAGAGCGTATGATTACAAAATTCCAGTCCTAGGAATTTGCCGTGGAATGCAAGTTATGAATGTATTTCTGGGAGGAACCCTGTGGCCTGACATCAACCAAGGGGGTTTTGACGGGGGCCTGCATCGTGATGGCGAAGGAGGTGAGCCTCCTGTGGGAGATATTGCACATTGGACTGAGATGGAAGGCACAGAATTCGAGGTCACTAGTCATCATCATCAAGGTGTCAGAGAATTAGGAAGAGATCTCGAAGTTCTTTCCAAGAGTTCAGATGGGATGATTGAGGCTGTAAAACACAAATCATTGCCATGGTTTGCTGTCCAGTGGCACCCTGAGCGTACAGAAGAAGGTCTGGGACGGGCACTTCCCCGCGAGTGGTTAAGGAAAGAACTTCAGAGATGTACAGCAAAATAACACTGTTAGGCAATGCACAGGATGCAGGTCGACCTCAGTTTGGATGCACCGATAATTGTTGTGAAGATGCACGTAAAGATAGAAGTCTTACCCGGATGCCGGTTTCACTTGGGTTGCACGGGAATGATTTTGGTATAGTTGAAACTACTCGCTGCATTGGAGACCAACTGGCAATGGTCGGCAATCCTGATATCTCAGATGTATGGTTGACCCATGCCCATCTGGGCCATATCGAAGGATTAGGCCAGTTTGGTAGAGAGTCAATCAATCTGAAGAATGTCAGACTTCATTGTTCAGATTCAGTCTTTAATTACGTGAAGAAGCATCCAATCTGGGCGAAGTTATTTGCTAGAGATAATCTTTCTTTCGATGCTTACACTTCAGATACTGTAATTCCTATTAAGGTCCCTCACAGGGCTAAAGATTTCGACACACATGCCTTGTTTTTCAGAGGCATAAGTAACAATCTTCTGTTCTTACCAGATCATGACACTTGGGATGCTACTCTTTTCTCTGTGAATCACGATAATCCTAAAAGTTGGTTCCAGTCTCTGAATGCAGACATAATCCTTCTGGACGGGACCTTCTGGGATGACAATGAACTGAATAATCGTGTTCAGACGAATGTTCCTCATCCTACAGTTTCTGAATCTATGGAATTACTGGGTAACCGTCAGGATGGCGATCCACGAATAGTATTCATTCACCTCAATCATACCAATCCTCTTCATTATCCCGATTCCGATCAGTATCAGCAGGTCAATGAAATGGGATGGGAAGTCGGAACTGAGGGTATGGAGTTTGTATTGTAATGTACACCCGAATCAAAAATTATTTCCATATTCGTTTCTTGATGAATATTTATTCCATTCGCAATCTGATAACAGGTAACGGTGCTGTCTGGTTAAAGCTCAACACCTCAGATCTTGAGCATATGGTCAAGGAAACAGTTTCCCGAGGTTCTCTTAATTTGAAGGGGAAGAATGTTCTGGATTTGGGATGTGGTACAGGTACAATGCTGGATTTTCTCCAGAGAGAGAAAGGAGCAGTCCCATATGGTGTCGACTTGAGTCGTTTGAATCTCTATCAATGCCGTAAGAAGATGAAGAACGGTAATTTCTTCCGTGAGGACATTATTCAATATCTGGAAAACACCAAGGATAAATTCGATCTAGTCATAATGTATGGTGTCATCGGATGCTTTACAGTAGATAAGCAGAGGTTCATTATTGGTAGAATAATTAAATCTTTGAATAAAGGCGGTTGTCTTTGGATAGGGGCGAATATCTACACAGATTCATCCTATAAGTTTCAAACATATCCGGTTCCGAAGGGATTCTACGAAGAGATTTGTACAGGTCAATCTGTTAAATTAGATGAGTTCTTTGAATTGGAAATCTTTGGGAATGGAAAATACGATCCGGTTCAGACCTCAGTTATGATTAGTTACCAACCATAGGTTTCGGTAATCTTCAGGCTAGCTTTGATCTTCAATAATTTTCCGGCTAAAGGCGCTAGATCTGGATTCTTAATCAATACTGTAAACATCTTTAACCATGGTAGATCGGAATAGTTTCTACCATCATAGATCTCACCTATCAAGTTCAGAACTCTCTTGTCCAGAGAATAGATTAATTTGGATTGGTCTACAAATTTCTGTTTGGTCCAGGGCTGCCTCTTCAGGATTCGATCATACCAAACGTGTGATTCTAAATCGGGATGTAGTGCTTCTCCACAGTTTTCCCAGTATCGTCCCCTTAATTCATGGTGATTAATTGCATGTGATGGCGGTACCAGCTTTCCACTTCCCAATTCATTACTGATAGCGATTGCAGCGTATTCACCAGATAACATCCCGACGTGAACGCCGCCCTTTGTTATCGGGTTCGTCAGTCCTGCAGAATCTCCGACAACGTAAGCGTCTTTGGTAGAAAATTGGGAGATTGGCCCGTCTCTCGGAATAAGTCCACCATTCTGCTTGTCTCCTAGATCGTTCAGGATTCTCTTCTCAGGGTCAACACTCATATGTTCTCTACAGAAATATTCCAGACCTTCCTTGGCACCATTGGTAGCCACAATCCCTACATTGAAGGTGCCGTCTCGAGGGAATACCCAGACGTAACCATCAGTATACATTGGATCAATGTAGAAATCAAAATAATCGTTATCTGGAAAATCAACGTCACTCATCTCGAATTTGTATTGAAGGCCTGGTAAAAGGCGCAACTTATCGTTGCCTTTCAGGCCAACCTGCGTTACAATATTAGGAATTCTGCCTTCAGCAATTACCAATTGTTTGGCTTTTGCTACTTCTCCATCCTTTGAGAAGAGGTCCCAGTAACCATTTTCCTTGGTTACCTTTGATATCTTGATTCCCTCATGCCTTTCAGTACCGGCAGCTACGGCATCATCCGAGATCTTGCTATCTAAGCCCCAGCGATGTATAGAATATCCGGGAGACATCAATCCAACGGATTTTCCATTAGGCATCCTGATTCGGTTACCTTTTACTTCCCTTATCGCCCAGTCACCTACAGGATAATTTGTGTGTTCCAGAGCTATTTTACCTAGACCTTCACCACAATGGATTGGGTCTCCAACTCTCTTTTTACGGTCGAAGGCTACAACTGAATGTCCAGCTTCAGCTAAACGCAGGGCTGCCATTCCTCCAGCCGGCCCTTGTCCAATTACAGCCACATCAAACATGGAGTAATCCGAGTGAGCCTTGATAATAAGCCCTTACTTTTTGGAATCTCTTAGGACTGGTCTGGCATCTCGGTATGAATCCAGTTCTTCAATAGAAACTTCGCAAACGATAACTCCCTCCTCGAAAGCAGGAATCTCAGCTATAGTTTTCCCTCTAGGATCAACAATTGTGGACTCGCCCGCAAATGTCAGACTTCCTTGGGTTCCAACATTGTTGACATAAGCATAGAAACAGGTTGTTTCTATCGCTCTGGCAGGTAGTACCCTGTGGAATAAAGGCCTTGAAGTAGTTGGACTCGCCGCTAGATTAAGGATTAAGTCAGCTCCATTATGTGCTAGACCCATGGATGTCTCCGGAAAGAAGATATCATAACAGATTTGAATCCCAATTTTTCCGAAAGGAGTTTCAAAAACTGGTGTCCCGTTACCTTCTCCAAAGAATATCTTTTCTTCAAATGGACCAAAATTAGGCAGGAATTGCTTACGATAGTGCCCAATATAGCCTTCAGGTCCAATCAGGATTGCAGAGTTGAACAGTGATTTCCCGGCTTTTTCTACAATTCCTGTCACGATATGTATATTGTACGTCTTAGCCAGTTTACACATTCCCGATTGAGCTTTTCCTTTACCTGGTATTTTCTCAGCGACATCATTGTAGTTATCCCGTAGATTGTATCCAGTTATGAAAAGCTCAGGAAAGGCGATGAGATCAATATTCTGTTTTTCGTCTTTTTGTGCTTCACAGATTAGCCCCTCCATTATCTCCAGATTTTTCTCGATGTCTCCAAGAACAATAGGAGCCTGACCCATTGCTAAATGCATGGAACCCATTTAGACCCATTAATAATAGATGTTATTACGAAATTTCAATAAGGCCCACTTGCTGAAGTGGACGTGAAACTGCTTCCAGATACACAGAAGATAATTGAAAAGTTTATCCAGACCAGAGTTAAAGAGGCTGGAGTCACAGGTGTTGTTATAGGGCTATCCGGAGGTGTGGATTCCGCTACTACTCTTGCCTTGGCAGTTTCAGCTCTGGGAAGTGAGAATGTTACAGGATTGGTTATGCCATTCATCCACACTGAATCGGTTGAATTGGCATCCAGTCATGCTGAATCCTTGAAAGTTGATATTAAGCAATTAAATATTTCATCTGTGGTCGAGTCATTCAAGGCCTCAACAGCCACCTTTTCATCCAAGGCATCTGAGGGCAATTTGCATTCACGAGTTCGGATGACATTTCTGTATGGTGAAGCTTTTCACTCAGATTCCTTGGTTATGGGTACTTCTAATAAATCGGAACTTCTGGTTGGATATTATACTAAATGGGGGGATGGTGCATCGGATTTTCTGCCTATGGGAGACCTGTACAAGTCACAGGTTTATCTCCTCGCCGAAGATTTAGATATTCCGAAGAGAATATTAGATAGAAAGCCTACAGCAGAGTTATGGGAAGGTCAAACAGATGAGGATGAATTAGGGATTGACTATGCCACTTTAGATCAAATATTATGGGGTCTG
>CAUYZR010000001.1:0-64381 GCA_963577905.1 Candidatus Thalassarchaeaceae archaeon | reverse complement strand
TCCCTTCTAAATCAATTAGAATCTTATTTGATGAGCCTGAAGTAAGATTTGCTAGTTTCTCAAGTCCTTCAGCTGTGAGATAACCTGTAACATAAGTGCCGGCCTCAGCAGGAAAAAGTGATCCTTCAGGTGCAAACCAGAAATGGTTTGAGTGATAACCCAAACCAACTACGGTAAAACTCATACGACCCTCACCAACACCTAGTGATACTGAACTTCCAACGGAAATCTCCAAATCCTCTGCTACATGAGCATCTATTACAATTTCTGTTGGAGTTTGTGCTGCTCTCCCCTCACAGCATTCATGATTGGGTATCCAAACCTTATCAACTTCACCTTCATCGATACCGTGCCAGACAGCAGTGACCAGAATCTCCTCACCTGACTCTATTTCGTCTCTGAAAGACCATGAATGGAAAAGAGTCCCATCAACAACCAATCTAGGTTCACATTTGTCTATTGAAGGGGAATCAACAGGGAAATCCTCTTCAAATTTATCACAAAGATTCTGAGATTCCTCTTCAGACCAAGTACCACCTGGAAGATTTACCCAGATATCTGGAAGATTTACTCCCTCTTCGTCATCTTCATAAATATTATTATAGAGTACAGCCACGTTGGTAGCATAACCTCCCATTGAAATCCCTCCTAAAACACCTATAACCACCATAAAAATCACTGCAACTAAGCGTATTTTGGTTCTCCAAAGGCTACGTGCTAATCTTTTAGTTAGAAGAAAAGACATTACTCTTAGGATACCTGCTCATCCGACTTTATCTTGCCACTATCTAAACGTACTACACGTGTGGCATACTTTGCCAACGATTCATCATGAGTGACCATTACTGTAGTTATGCCTTCTGATTTACAGGCTTGAATAAGAACGTCCATAACTTTAGCAGATGTTTCCGAATCAAGATTTCCTGTCAATTCATCACCCAAAAGAAGTTTAGGCTTTTTGGCTATGCTTCGTGCGATAGCAACTCTTTGTTGCTGCCCTCCACTTATCTCAGAAGGAAAACGATTCATTTCTCCTTCTAGACCAACTAATTTCAGAATCTCTTCAGCTCGATTAATATCACGCCCACCTGAAAGCTCTTGTATCAGCATAACGTTTTCCATGACCGTTAAATCTTGTAGCAAATTGTAAAATTGAAAAACGTATCCAACATTCTTTCTACGGAAGGTCGTCATTTTCTCATTGCTACGTGCAGTTGGTAGAGAATGGGTAAAATATTCTGGAATCCAAAATAAAATTTTAACCCCAAAATTAAAAACATCTACTCCCATTCCCAAAAAGAAACTATCTGGCCTAGTGATTCGCCTTTTAGGTGGTAAACTTGACAATATAGGTACTGGTTCACCATCAAAAATGTAACTTCCTTCGGTAGGGCTATCTAACGCTGAAAGGCAATTGAGCAGTGTTGTTTTACCCGATCCGGAAGGTCCCAACAAAATTATTCTTTCGCCTTCTTGGATACTTAGAGTTATTCCATCCAAGGCCCTAATCGTCTCTGATGCCATCACATAGTGTCTATGCACATCATTCAGCTGAATCATAATGATTCAGCTATTTTCTATGGTTATTTAGCAGTTAGGTGCTAACCTTCAGAACCTGTTGAGCCGTCTTCAGAGTCTGAACTGCTGTCGGAATCTTCTCTATCTTCGTCACCATCTTCATCAGGTTCTACTTCAATAGCATCGACAACATCATCGTAGTAATATTCTGCGTAATTATTCCGCTTATTGTCTGAAGGAAGTTCGACAAAACCCGTTCTTTCCATCGTATCTACATTATGGGCGGTGACTCCTTTCTCACTGATGGCATAAATGTAGTCTCCTCCACCCATGAATATGCTACGTCTGACATCAGGACTATCCCATGAATAACTGGAATTGTAGAAGGAGGAATGATCTATTTCATCGTAAATTGCGAGATCCTCACCAGGTTTTGCATTTATCAGCATTAATTTGGATATGTATTCATAACCACTTGCATAATACAATCGACCGTCAATCTCCTTGATATCCGAATAGTATCTTTGAGTTGACATTGGAATTGCGAGTATACCATCAGCTTCCCAATACTGAAAGGCCTTGTGTTCGTAGGTCGCCTCGCTGTAAGAATATGACCAGTCATATTCATTTTCCGGTGCAGGGGTCAACCTGAGTGAACTTTCCAGTACCGGGTTCGAAAAGTCACTGACATCAAATATCGATATCTGGGTAACTCCCCATTCCAGACCATCCTCATCACCAGCAATTCCTATTGTAAGGAGATGATCATCGCCCATTGGATGAATATAGGTAGAAACGCCTGGAACCTCAAGTTCACCAATGACTCTGGGATTAGTAGGCTCGCTAAGGTCTATTGTCCATAAAGGATCGATATTCCTGAAAGTCACAAGATAGGCCTTGTCGCCAATGAAACGGGCGGACCATATTTGCTCATCCTCTGCGATTCCACCCACGTGACCTATGACGTCATACTGGGTTCCTTCCGCATTGAGTCCCAGAACAAAGACGTGACTGACCATTGGCTCAGGATCTTCCATCCACCACCTGCCCCATTGGCCTGTAGTAGAGCAGATACGAATGTCCCCATTATACTCTGACAATGAAAATTGATCCTGAATAGTACCGTTTATCCTTCCGCTGGCAATGTAATCTGTCTGGCCAGGGCTAGAAATATCAAAGACATGAATGTTTGTCATTTCTTCAAGCTGATTGTCATCATCACCCCAAAACCACCATGAATCCCAAGCTGATTCAGCCATTACCATCACATTTCCAGAGGCATAGACGGTAGCCCAATTGCTCAGGATATGGTCGGCATTGAAACTGAAAGTGTCCTCCAACAGATCAAGGGTCAATATCGATGTTACGCCCTGTCCTGCACCATCTACCGCAGCCGCAAAATTCTGGCAATTGCCTTCTCCCGATTCTGAATACTTATGTGTTGTAATGTTAGAGCCTGACTTTTCGTAAATGCGAGGAATAAGATTGTCCAATGAAATACTGTTAATTATTTTATCGTTATACTCTATTGTCTCATTCATCGTCTCCATCCACATTTTCTCTCTTTCTGAACTTTCCCAATCGAGATCCCAATACCTGTAATCAAATTCCAGCCAGGTTTTCAGGCCATATATTTCCATCCAACCATAAGAGACCATACGGACTGTACCATCTGATTCCCTAGCTGTTTGATAGTCACCTTCGATGTAAAGTTCTCTGGACACTTGAGGAGAACTTCTATTGGTCAAATCCAATACTGTAATTTTAGTGAATGATGTTGTTCGATAATAATACTCATAATAATATTCCTCGTCTTCCCAATTTTCTTCGCGTTCTTCTTCTTCAGATTCTTTCTCATCGGATTCAACACCATCATTCTCTGCACGAGAACCGGATTTACTTTCACTGGATGTTGTACTCTCCTTAACAGGCTCGGGCGCGCCTTCAGATACAACAGTAACAGTCTCTGCCTTTTCTCTCTTGAACTCTGTTCTCAGATTATCGGCCAGTGGATGTTCCTCCTCGTAGTAACTGTATATGTAAACATTAGAATAAACTACTGCTTTATCATCCACTAAAAGCATTTCATGAGGACGGCCTTCGATTGAAATATTGGACAAATACGAAACATTACCAACTTCCGGGATCTCAAGAATATGTAATTTACCAGAGGGATAGACTCCCCAATCACTGTATCCTTGATTTACAAGGTAAATATAGGATCCATCTGTTTTAACAAAATCAGCTTCATCCACTCCTTGTTCTTGATTATTAGTTCCTGAGTAATCAACACCTTCCACGGGTCCCGAGGAACTTTTCTCTGAGGAACCCGTAGATGGAGCAGAATTGTCCATGTCTCCTTCAGCCATTGCCATCTCTGGCTCCCCAACCATAACCATGTCATCTACCATTCCCCAACCGCCATAGTAGTACGAACCTGTTCCCAGATTAACACGCATCTCCTCTTTCAGATGTTCTTTCAAATCAATCTCAAGATAACCACAGGAATCATAAGTTGATAAAGTCGGTGAACTACGAGATCTGTCCGAAAGAATGTCTTCTAGGTACTCAGATTGTGATTCAGTAAGGCCAGTATCCTGAGGTGTATCGCCATCAGGAATGTAAGAAGCTAGAGAAATACCAAGAATAATAACTGCAAAAACTGCAAAAACGCCAGAAGGGATACCACCAAAAGGTTCCGGTTGAGGCGAGGATAGGTCCAACATCGTTCTTGGGGTGTTTAACGATTTACCAAAAACGTCGATTTTTTTAGCCATTGATTGGATTTCCTCTGCTCACTTTTTTACTATTCAGAGGCTCTGGTAATTCCATCATTTTATCCAAACAACGTTTACAATTAACGTATCTGTTTTCCATTCTTTTCATCTGTGATAGCTCACCAGTTGTTAGACCCCAACCGCAAAGGGTTTTTTCGTGCTCTCCTAACATATGCCTTCTGCGCATAACTAAAATTTGGCTCCGTAGTATATAAAACAGTGCCAAAAAAAACTTTTTGGAAATTATCACTTCTCTTTCAATTCAATAGTGAAAAGCTTCAAAAGAGTAATTATCGATTCCTCAAGAACTGCATTGTCCTGAACCTCGGCCTGACTGAAGTCAAGTTTGTACGCAATATTATCAACTAAAGCCTGAGTTATCACTTTCTCTTTCAAAAATTTGTATATGCTTTGATCCAAGAACGCTTTCTGAGCCATATATTTTGAGTCTACTATAATCAATTGGCCATTAGCCACCAACTTGTCAATATGGTAATCAACCAATTGTGAAGATATGTCTGCGACATCTGCAATCTTTCTTTTGGATGCGGGCTCACCAATCTTGATTGCTGCAAAAAGAATTTTGAAAAGTGTGTTGGCATCTTCCAGATTGTGCTTCAACTTCACATTAATGTCAGTCATTGGGTTACGAACTGTATGCCCACTTTAAAACATAAGTGCACGATGCAGGGTATATTTTTCTGGATTCCATGTCCACTACCATTGATTAGGATCTATAACTCCTCGATGAAGGCTATAATCTGGTTCAAGATTTTGAATCGCTACTTCGGAGCTACTTTCGGACCTCGAACTATAGCCCTCTCTCTGTGGAAGAGGTACCAACAGTTTTGCTTCTGCGCTCCAAGAGGACATTATCTTTCCACTGGCCCTTGAATTTTCCGAAGGTTATCAGTCCTATCTTTTCCCGTAGGCCCACTTCGCGAAAACCACATCTCAAATGAAGATTTAGGCTTGAATGGTTCTCCAAAAACATTTGGGCTTGGAGGGTCCAAATATCCAGTTTTTCGGAGCGAGCAATCAGGGCCTTCAACAGTTGCGTGCCAATACCCTTTCTTTGATCATTCTTCGAGACATAGATACTGACCTCTGAGATACCACCGTAAACACAACGGCTGGAGATGGTACTCATGGTGGCCCAGCCAATTATGTGGCCATCATCCTCCTGGACGAGGCATCCTTCCGGTATTCTTCCCGACACCCAGTCCTCCCAAGATTCGGGAGGTTCCGGTTCGAAGGTGGCACAACCAGTCTGAATTCCTTCACTGTAGATTCGGGAAACAGTAGGCCAGTCACTCTTTTTCATATCCCTTATCGCCAATGAACGTCGTGGCTGCATCATGGTCACAGAGTCACCATGCTTTTAGGGTTTTCTAAGTCATTCCCTTTAAAACAAAGCCAAAAAAAGTTTGGAGTTAATCGAAACTCAGAAGAACCTTACCAATATTCTTCCGATCCTGAATGTAATGATGGGCCTCTGCCGCTTTCTCTGAAGGGAAAACCTTGTCCACATGGGGATTTATCTTGCCCTCATCAATCCACTTCATCAGATCTTTTCTGGCCTTGTCCAGTCGTTCCCAGTTCCTCCAACGGCCCAAGTGTATTCCAAATACGCCCCTGTTACTGGTCATCATCTTCAATGGATCAAACTTGGGAAAGGTCATCCAGGACTTGAAGCGTTTCCATTGGCTCTTTTTCTTGCCTGGAGCCATATCTGATATACCAAACGAACATACTCGGCCACCAGAACCCAGACAGCGATAGGATTGCATTAGATGCTCGCCTCCTATTGGATCCAGGACCAATTCCACTCCCTTGCCATCGGTCCATTCCATTATCCCAGCCAGAAAATTGTCTCTATCAACTGGTAAGACACCTTTTTCCTGAATAAAATCGTGCTTACTTGGAGAACATGTACCAAATATCGTTTTGGCACCCGCGATCTTAGCCAGTTCTATTGAAGCCAGCCCTACACCACCTGCAGCACCATGAATCAATATCGATTCTCCCTTCTGTAAGGCTCCGGGATGGATGATCATCAGATACGAAGTGAGATAAACTGCTGGAAAAGCGGCAGCCACATCAAAAGTAATCTCGTCTGGAATCTTGAAGACACCCTCTTTTTTGGCGATTGTATGGGTAGCATAACCGCCCTTGGTACCAGAACCGACAACCCTGTCTCCAAGTTCAAAACCTTCTACGTCCGGACCAACCTCATGTACCGTTCCTGAAACTTCCATTCCTGGTGTAAAGGGTGGTTTGGGAGAACCAGGATAAAGTCCCATGCGGGAAAGAATATCTGCAAAATTGATTCCAGCTCTGGAAACTCGGATGCAAACTTCTCCTGGCCCGGGAGAGGGTGTTGGAAGCTCCTGGAGCTCCATGTTATCGGGGCCCCCATGTTTTGTGACAACTACTGCTTTCATCATTCCTCGTAATAATAATCCAGACCAAGGTGAGTAATGAGAGTCTCACCCATTAAATGGCGAAGCGTGTTCTCCAGCTTGGCCTTCTGTGCGAACAGATCATGTATCGGATACAAATCCGGATTGCACATTGGTGACTTGAAATAGAACGAAAGCCATTCCTGAATACCGTGCATACCTGCTCTATTTGATAAATCAAGGAAGAGGGCCAGATCAAGAACTAACGGAGCAGCTAGAATTGAGTCCCTGCACAAGAAATTCACCTTTATCTGCATTGGATAGTCCAACCAACCCTTGATGTCAATGTTGTCCCACCCTTCCTTGTTGTCTCCTCTAGGGGGATAATAGTTTATTCGAACTTTGTGGTATAAATCTCCGTACAATTCAGGATATTTTTCAGGTTCCAGTATTTGCTCGAGGACGCCCAGTTTAGATACTTCCTTGGTCTTGAAAGAATCGGGATCGTCCAGTACCTCACCGTCCCTATTTCCCAGAATATTGGTCGAGAACCAACCATCTATACCTATCCTACGAGCCTTGAAACCTGGTGCCAAAATAGTCTTCATGAGTGTCTGACCTGTTTTGAAATCCTTGCCCGCAATTGGTACCCCCTCCTGGGATGCCAAGGAATACATTGCATCAAAATCAACAGACAGATTAGGAGCTCCATTGGCATAGGGCACACCTTCTTTCAGAGCAGCATAGGCATACAAAATTGAAGGGGCAATGGAAGGATTATCCGAGTCCAACGCCTTCTCAAATGACTCAAACGACTCGTAAATTGAATCTTTGGGTTCTTGATAGACTTCCGTACTACCGCACCATATCATGACCACCCGGTCAACCTTATTTTCTTTCTTAAAATTCCGTATATCTTGCCTGAGAGCTTCTATCCGTTTTCGATGGCCTTTGGCTGATTTTACATAAGTGCCATCTAATTTCTTCACGAATTTCTTCTCGAAAACCGCCTTCATAGGTTTTATTGATGACAACTCGGGCTTTATTTGATCTAAAAGAGATACATCGATGACACCGGCCTTGACGGCCGCTTCATAGCAATTATCCTCGAATATATCCCAACCTCCAAAAACCAGATCATCGAGATTGGCTAAAGGAACAAAATCCTTGATATCGACTTCGCGCTTTTCGGTTCTTTTTCCAAGCCGCAAAGAACCCATTTGAGTCAATGAACCTATCGGTCTGGACAGGCCATTTCGAATGGCTAATGTCCCTGCAATGAAAGTAGTGCTTACAGCTCCAAGACCTGGCATCAGAACCCCCAACCTTCCCGAAGCATTCTCTATCTTTGCAGGACTATCAATCACTACCATAAGGCTCAATCAATTAGGATATTGTATTAAGAATTATAGTTATTAATACAAGACTGAAAGACAAGTAAGAGACCCATCTGCAGCCTTGAATTGGGACATCTCCATGGAATGCAAGGTCAAATCTTTATTTTCCAGCAATCGAGAAGTATGAGGATAACCAGCTGCAACCATTACATCCTTCCCAAATGACAATACATTTGCTGCATAGGCTTCCTTATCAGGAATCCAGAGAATTTCAGCATCGGATGGAAAATCAGATCGAGTGAACCAGCCTTTAGGTGCCAGTAGAACTTCAGGAATAGGAGAAGTACAAATTGAAATCAGATGCAATGAATTACTAGGGACCTGAATTACATACATCATAAAACCGCGGGCTTCAACAAAATCCTTCAGACACTGAATTCCAGCCTCATTGGTCCTAGTACTGTTACCAACCAGAAATTGATTACCAAACTGAAGGACGTCGCCACCATCCATTCTAGCCTCAGACTCCATGAAAACTAGGTTTAAATCCTCTTCCAAGGCGCCTTGGACTGCTGCCTTCTCTCCGAGTCGGCTATCATGGCCGGTATTCGTAATCAAGGCCGAATCACCCGCGACAACAGCATGATCCTCTACAAAACAGCAATCTGGATAGGAATCATGTGGTTCTATTTCCTTAACTGTAACTCCAAGCTCCATGAGCTTAGCAACATAGGATTTGTGCTGGGACCTGGCCTCTTCTATGTCTGTAGGACCAGTGCCGAAATATTTTGCCAGCCCTTTCTCATAAGAAGAGGGTATCCCACGGACTATAGCTCTCATAATAATGGACCCAGAATCAAGGGTAGCAGCACCGTAGCATCTCCCTCGACTGTTATGCGTCTTGCTTTAGGTTGTACCTTGCCCCAGGAAACTGCTTCACGCACACGGGCACCACTGAGAGAACCATCCCATTCGGGAGCTGTAGTGACTTGGACTGCATAATCTAGACCGTTTCGGAATTGATTCCACCAGATCGTATGATGTTTGGAGATTCCGCCTCCAACTATTATTGCACCTGTTGAATCAGCTTCGTGTACAATATCTGAGAGTTCATGCTCTTCGGCTAAAATATCTAAAGTAAAATCCTTGTGAGTTTGCCAGAACATCCAGAGTTGTGAACCGACTGCTCCGTCTGTTGGACCTGGAACAAAGACCTTGATACCTTTCTTGGCACAGGTTGCCAGCAATGATTCTGAACCTTTTTCCTCGTCTGCTAGTCTCAATCCAAGCTCATGCCAGATCCTCCAGGGAATCCAGCGCTTGTCCTTATTATAAAGTTCAGAGAGAATCGGCTGGATCCAGTTTTCAATCGGGATTCCATACGATTCATCAGGAATCAGAACATTCCCCAGACGATTAACGCCTTCCTTCCTCAATTGTTGATCATCCATCACAAAATCACCGTGATAATAATCGGACAGTACTCTAGCTATGTCATGATCTAGAGTTCCACAAGTAGTGACAATCACATCGATCATTCCTCTTTCCACAAATTGTCGAAGCAGGCCTCGGGTCCCGGTTGCCATAATGTCTGCTGGGAATGAAATAAATTTGGTACATTCTCCTTGATTCATATCCTGAATTATGGATGTGGCGGTAGCGACCTTGACTGCAACAAAACCACCTGCTTTTGCAAACTGCGAATTTAAATCGGCAAGCGTTGTCTTGGAATCAATAGCAATATCGTCTACTGGGTTCTCACGCATCCTTAATCAATCCACATGTACCGCACACATATTTTCCGTCATCAAGGACCAGTTTTCCAGATTTGCATTCTGAGCACACTTCTCCATTGCTATGAGGGTCGACATTCCTCTCCTCATCATCTTCATTATGCAGGGCTACAGCGACAACAGTCTCATCATCATCAACTGCCATCACTTTTACACCACGGCCAAAACGCGCAATCAGTCTTATAGTATCAACATGGGTGCGAATAACTTTTCCAGAAGAGGTAGTTGCCAAAATCTGATTAGCGTCACCAGGCGTCATAATGGCGACAACATATCCACTCTTTTCGTCGACTTTGATATTGAGAACTCCCTTGGCACCACGCCTAGTTAATCGGTAATTATCTGCATTGGCTCTCTTACCATATCCTTTCTCTGTTATAGTTAACAGAATCTCATCATCATCTACTAAGGCCATGCCAATAACCTCATCCTTATCCTTCAGACGCATTCCAATAACACCTTGACCATTACGGCCCACTATTCTTACTTCACCTTCCGAAAAACGATTGGCCATACCTCCTTTGCTTGCAAGCATAACCTGACTATCGCCCTCTGAAATAGCAACTCCTCTTAATTCATCCTTATCCTTGAGAGTAATAGCTCGGAAGCCCTGATCACTGGCCCAAGCTCGTTTAATTCTGGACGAATATTCCTCTAGGCGTGTCTTCTTGATAATTCCCTTCTTAGTTGCAAACAAGAAATAGTGACCATCGCCACTAATGTTAGCAACTGGTAGCATACATAGTACTTTCTCGTCCTTTTCTTTACGTCCTTCATCCAATTTCTGAAGTAACTGGACCAATGGCGTTCCCTTGGAGTAACGAGATACATCTGGAATTTGCCAAGCCTTCAGGAAATACATACTGCCTGCCGTGGTAAAGAACAAAATATAGTCATGTGAACCCATAGAATACAATTCGACGGGGAAATCCCCTTCCTTGGCTTTGATTCCTATTCTACCCTTGCCTCCCCTATGCTGGGCCTGATACTCATCCAGACCAACACGTTTAATGTACCCCTCAAAGGTACGCATTACAACCACTTGAGAACGAGGAATGAGATCCTCTGTATTCAAATCTCCATCGAAATCAGATATGACTGACCTTCGCGCATCACCATGTTTCTCGTCCAACTGCTGTAGCTCTTCCTTGATTATAGACATTACCTTGTCACGATCATCCAAAATTGATTTCAGCTCAGCCATTGTATTTTTGAGATCCTCTAATTCTTTCCTTCTTTCATCTGCATCCTGCTGTGATAGTTGATAAAGTCGCATATCTGCAATTGCTTTGGATTGGATTTTGCTCAGTGAGAACTTCTTCTGTAGACCATCTATAACTGCGTCTCGACCTGCCGCACCTCTGATAAATGCTATCACCTTATCCATTTTCGATATGGCTAGCAATAAACCTTCCACAATGTGAGCTCTGTCCTCTGCCTTCTTTAATCGATATTTAGTACGTCTGGTGACAATTTCCCGACGATGGGTCAAATAAACCTTCAAAAGTTCAATCAGATTCATGCGTTTAGGTTGGCCCTTAACCAAAGCTACATTATTTATCGCAAAACTTGTCTCAAGAACTGAATGTTTGTACAGTTGATTCTCAACAATCATAGGTGAAGAGTCTCGCTTCAACTCGAATACAACACGCATCCCTTTTTGATCAGACTCGTCCCGGATATCCCGGATACCTTCTATTTTCTTGTCACGTATCATCTTGGAAATCTCTTCCAAAAGACGATTCTTCTGAACCATGAAAGGAAGCTCTGTAACTATTAGATATTCATTTTTATCATCAGATTCATGAATTATCTTTGCTCTCATCTTAACCGATCCCTGACCAACAGTATACGCATCAAAAATTCCCTTGCGCCCCATTATTGTACCTCCTGTGGGAAAGTCGGGACCTGGAAGGACGGCCATTATCTCAGCGAGTGGAATTCTAGAGTTCTCAATTAACAGATTTAAAGCAGCAATAATTTCAGACAGATTGTGCGGTGCCATATTGGTAGCCATACCTACTGCTATACCTGATGAACCATTGACCAAAAGACCTGGAAGCAGACCTGGAAGAACGGTCGGCTCTTGTAATGAACCGTCATAATTCTCCCTAAAGTTAACCGTACCTTCATCAATGTCCGATAGAACTGAATCTGCGATCAAAGCCAGACGTGACTCAGTATAACGCATGGCTGCCGCTTTATCACCATCAACAGAACCGAAATTGCCTTGACCATCTACCAGTGGGTAACGTAGTGAAAAATCCTGAGCCATCCGTACCATCGTATCGTAAATGGACTGATCTCCATGGGGGTGATATTTTCCCATGGTATCTCCAACAATCCTAGCTGATTTCTTATAGGCTGAACGAGACCCTGAACCCATCTCTTTCATGGCATAGAGAACTCTGCGATGCACTGGTTTGAGGCCATCCCTAGCATCAGGTAGCGCACGCCCTACAATAACTGACATCGCATAATCCAAATAGGACTTACGCATCTCCTTCTCTATGCTAATTTTTAGAATTGTATCTGTAGTTTCTTCTGTCAAGATTTTACCCTCAAATTAATACTAAAGCGTATGAATATACCCCCTTAAAAGGGACTCCCCTAACGGCATAGTGACACCACCCCTAAACGTAGTACTGTTAAACACTAGAAAAAGTGATGAAATAAGTGAGATTCATCGACGATGGATTGCTAGAGTTGTACCTCTCTGTATCGCGTATGATTTACACCTAACCTTGGCCAATTTTGGAATAAGGGATTCACCTACTGAATTTGCTAAAAAAATGGCCCCCTCGACTAGCATTGGAAAAGGGGGGCAAAGATTCATCGAATTGGCAAAAAAAGGATGGGTGCAAATTACAAAATTACCTTTACCGGAGAATGTAGGAACTATTGTAATTTGTACGTCTGAACCAGATAAGGTCAAATCAAAGAATTACCACAATATTGCAACCTTGGCCAAGAACGAGAAAATTGCCTTGGTATTTGGTTGTGACGAACATCGGAACCAAATTACAAAGGGAATAATGTCAAACTCCAATTATCATCTTGATATTACCAGTAAGAAAATCAAACTTGGATTGGATACGGAGATTGGGGCTGTAACAAGTATTCTTTCTAAGCTTAAAAAAGACTGAGGGCCTCTTCAACTCTACCCAATTCTACACCTGTACTTTGCCTACCACAGACTGCCCCTTTCGATGAGGCTACAACCCCAGCGCCTACCAAGGGCATACCGAAGTTTACAGTTCCCTCCATAATAGGAACAGCTAGACTTCTTTCCATCCTTTCCCGATCTTGGGCTTCTATGTCAGGATGGCAAAGCCCTCCCTTGTTAGTCACACAGCAAATCATGCCCAAGGTATCCATCTGATTCAATGATTTAGGTGTTATTTCTACTCCAAGAATCTCTTGTGCTAATTCTCTTGTTTGGGAGCCCAGCCTCTCATTGCAGAACCCTCCACTGTCATTGACCAGAAAATTGTTTCCTATTGCATTGGAACGATCAGATATTACTCCCAGTCGTAAATTAAAATCAGAAGCTAACTTCTCTAATTTTTCAATTTCACGAGATGTCGCTATGTTTGAAACCAGTAATCCATGACCATTCATAGCCACTAGAGTTCCCACCACACGACTACCACCTATAGTGACAGGTTCAACTGTGGTCCCTAAAGCACCAGAAATAGCCTCTACATCATCCTTAGGTATGCCTGGAGGTATCAAGGTCAGAACCTCATTAGTAGTGCAAAAAACACCCACATAAGGACTATTGAAAAGATCCCTTTGAAGTAAGGCCATGGGGTTATTCGGCGAGGTGTACCACTACGCTACCATCTTCAAATTTCAAAGCTCTTACGCGAACCTTTGAAGGTGGTTTTTCGATTCCACGAGACCAGATATATTGATTTACAGGTGGATCGATAAACAGCTGCTTCTCCTCACCACTTCCCCTACGGGCCTCAGATGTGGTTGTCAATATCTCACCATCTCTTTCGGGTTTCATGTGCCTAGTTATGAAATCCTCAACCATTCTTATTGCTACAGGAGCTCTACGAGTGCGTGGAACCTTGTGAAGCTTGCGCAATGGAATTGTGTACAACCTTTCCAGCATTAATTCATCGTCAACCATTCATATCACCTGTGAAGTTTACCACGACGCCAGAAGTGGCGTTTAGGATGGTTAGTGAATCTCCTGTTGGTTCTCTGAATCACCCAGGCTGGGACTCTGCGATTACGTTTAACTAATCTATTCAAGCGTAATTTACGGGCATAAGCTTTCCTACTTGACATTAGTATTTTTTGAGTGAACTCATCTCCTTTTCCAGTTTCTTCTTGACAACAAAGGCTGTATTATCTAACACAGACTGCCCTTTGGGTGTTAAACGCCGGCCGCTCTTTTTCGATTTTGCTATGAAACCTGCAATCTCGAGTTGTTGCATTATTAATCTAAGCACCTTTCGACTTCCATTACTGCTTCGATTGGGCTTAGAACCTCTATCATGGGCTCCTGAATAGTGACGGGATAAACGTTCTGTCCCAATGGGGCCATTAACACCAATCTTTCTAAGAACTGAGGCAGTCCGGAAATACCACCAGTCTGGCTGTGTTGGTGATTGTTCCTTATGCATTGAAGTCTTGACAAAATTTGACCAATCGGGAGGTTGAATAGCATCCACGCTCTTTAGGCTGTTGGCAAGCGCGCCAACCAAGTGCTCTCCGGGTACGTCATAATGTGTTGTCACGTGAATAAACCTCGACGGGAATGAGGCGCCACACGGACTATATTATAAACTTAAGCCTAATGTCGATTGTATAATGGATGATATCCCCGAATTTATGGAGAATCACAATACCATGACTCTAGCCACCCATGGCAAGGGTGGAACTGGGGCTGCAGCCGTATTCTATGCAATCATCAAGAAATCAACTTCACTTGTATTCATTAGCAGTCCTGAATCTGATCACATCAAGAACTTAGAAATAAACAAGATGTGTGCCGCAACTATACAGGACGATGGACTGGAATGGAAAGAAATCAAAGGATTACAGCTTAAAGGTGAACTAAATCAGGCCAACGAAAAATACTGGGAAAATTACCTCAGAAAATATCCCTACATAAGAACCAATGAGGAATTATCAAAAGCATTGGAAAAAGTGAATTTGTACGAATTCAGAATAACATGGGCGAGACTCATAGACAATACTAAAGGATTTGGAAATAGAACTGAAATAACTTATTAACTAATCTGCAAAAAGACCGGTTTTATGGAAATATACGATCATTGACACAAAAACCAATATCAGAATAGTTATTACTATGAACCCAAGAGTTTTACCTATAACTGGAAATAAGAATAAAACAAACAAACCAACAAAAAATGTCCAAAGCAAAAGATAAAGCAGATAGGCATGAGGTGCCAACTCAGGGTCTGTGGCGGAACTCAAAGTGAACAATCCCAACCAATTCATGATTTGTTAATTCGAATATACTAATTATCCTTTGGGGTACGTATCGACTCTACGAAACCCCGATCAATCAGACCTCGGCCTACCAATGCAGTATAGTTGACCAGTAATAAGACTAATATCCCTGATACGATTACTATCAAGTGGGAGATGAAACCCACACTTTTGATATTATCCACGAACAGGGTTCCCTTGGAAGCGAGGAAAAAGCTACTTGCACCATAAGCTGCAGTGAAAGAAATTGCATAGAAGATAACATTATGGCGATTCAAAATATTGCTCCTAGGTTTGCTATCACTCGCTTCATTCCTTGTTTCGGACCGAAGGGCCTGAGCCGATAGAGAGTATATGACCAGCATAATCGTAATGACCATAAATATCAAATCAAACACGAAACTGGGTTGATTCTCACGAGAATATAACATGACACCTACATGATAGGCCAGAAAACCCCAATAACCAATAGCAAAGTATGCAGAAAAAACCGATATCATAGGGTCTGACCAGTGTTTTGAATTCATACGGAAAAGAAGGTAAAATGTTACTGAACCTAGAAATGCCATAATCACAAACCACGTTATCTTGAACGTGGAACTGAAATCAGTACCTTGGGACTCCAGAAATGAGAATATACCAAAACCCATTATTGACCAGAAGAGAGGAGAAATAACGTTGGCCAATTTCCCAAAACTAGATTGGTCTCTACTCACTACCTTGGACATTCGGCTAATAGCCAGTTCCTTGAATGGGACGCGCATCCACCAAGCTTGGGCAAACTGCCAGATCACAAAGATAACTACCAAGCCCAAGGACAATAGGTCCTTCAAACGATCGCCATACTCTGTAAAACCAAATACATACCAAATTGACAGAGACACTAGCGATGATAACGTGAGCGGAACTACCAATATGGTGCGATAGTTCCCTATTGAAAAATTTCTTACGAAATCAAAACGCATCAGGACGGCAGTCATGAGATATCCCACCGAAAAACCGAATCCCAATATCAGAATCAGATCTACCAAGAATTGACTGGAACTCTGGCTAAGTACACCCAAAACAATCAAGAAAATAGACAATGCTACAGCGTGGGGAGCAGTTTTTCTAGAAAATATTATCTGGAGAATTTCAAAATTTGTTATTATCTTCGGTCTTGTATTCAACTTTTCGTCGGAAGACGGTTTATCCAAATCTTTTATTTCAGGATCAATTTCGATTTCTTCTTCCATTAGATTTCGATTCCTTGCGCCTTGACTTATTATCTGCTAAATAAAAGCACGTAACTCTTGATATCTCTGAAGCAAATGCTACTTTTACGGATTTACCGCCAAGCAAATTTATCGCTTTGACTTTAGAACGTCTGCCCTGAAGTTGTAGCAACATACCTACATAGAATTCTTTCTCGGATTCAAATTCCTGTTTGAAGGAACTGGTGGATTCGCCCTCATGAATTGCAAAACGAACTTTAGCATGAGTTGCCCTCTTGGCCCATACAATAGGCCTTTCCTGTGAGAATGCCTGTGACGGGCGTTTATTGCCCAATTCAAGGCTAGTAATAAGAATGAGGCCATCCGGATGCGGTCGAGTCTGACCAACTCTGATTAGAACACCACGGTCCACATCTAAAGTATTATTGAGGGTCTCATTATCATCAGATAGGCGCAATTTCAGTGAGAGAGGGGGATCCTCTTTAATTTCTGCATGGCCTGTTGTATTGCATTCAAGGCACTGGACAACTCCCTGAAAACTGAAACCGCGCCTAGTGGAGGTCTTACTTTTGAGAATCTCATGAGAACTCTCCTCCTCACACATCTCACAATAAATCCAGAGTTGTTCCATTAATGCCTGAAATGCCTGATTCCTGTGAGAATCATGGCTATATTATATTCATCTGCTGCATCGATGACCTCTTGATCACGAACTGAACCGCCGGGTTGGACAATAGCCGTTACACCAGAATTGGCAGCCTCATCAATTCCGTCCCTGAAAGGAAAGAACGCGTCAGAGGCCATAACTGTCTTTTGGGCATCAGGAATCGATTTGGAAACTGCAATTCTAACTGAGTCGATTCTGGACATCTGACCTGCCCCAATACCAATAGTTCTTTTATGCTGTGTAAACACGATAGCATTGCTTTTGACATGTTTCACTATCTTCCAGCCAAATTGCAATCCTTCTAACTCACGAATCGTGGGTTTACGTTTAGTCACTACCTTGCATTCTGATAAATCCATCGAAACATCATCGGCTTCCTGAAAAAGCCATCCGCCATTAAGAGAACGAAGGGAGGGGCTACTCTGATAATCTGAAAGTTCCATTGTCTGTAAGACCCGGAGATTTTCTTTTTCCGATAGAACCTCAATAGCAGTACTGGTAAAGGAAGGGGCGATAACCCCTTCTTTGAATGCTGAGATCACTCTCCTTGATAAATCCTCATCAACCTCTCGATTGAAGGCCACTATACCTCCAAAAGCACTTTGGGGATCCGTTTTGACAGCTAGCTCATACGCTTCGGACAGATTACTGGCGCTGGCCGCACCACAAGGGTTGTTGTGCTTTACAATGACTGCAGTGGGTTCATCAAACTCCACTACCATTGCTAGGGCAGCGTCGAAATCCAGAAGATTGTTGTAGCTGAGCTGTTTACCTTGAATCTGGGCAGAATTTGAGACGCAAGGGCCCTTAACTAATGTATCAGAATAAAAGATAGCGGATTGATGTGGATTCTCACCATATCTGAGAGGTGGACTACCAACCCCTGCAATATGTAAAGAGGAAGGCAAATCTTCCTCACCAAATCTAGAACTCAGTTCATTCTGAATTATTGTATCGTATTCAGCCGTGTGCCTAAATGCCTTCAAAGCTAATTGACGGCGTTGTTCCAGATTAAGGCCTCCGGCCTCAATTTCCTTGGAAATCCAGGCGTAATCCGAATGATCGGTAACAACTGCGACTCTTGCATGATTTTTAGCTGCGGCCCGAAGCAGACTGGGTCCTCCAATATCAATCTCTTCGATCAGTGCATCCATGTCAACACCCTTGGATGCTACATCTCCAAATGGATACAGGTTACAAACCACCATATCAATTATTCCTATATCATATTGCTCTGTTTCAGACTTATCAGAGTCTCTTGCAAGAATGCCCCCAAATATTAGTGGATGTAGAGTCTTTACACGGCCATTCATCATTTCTGGAAATTTCGTAATATCCTCTACAGGCGTTACTGCAATTCCATTCTCAGACAGAATCTTAGAAGTTCCGCCTGTAGAAACAATCTCAATCCCATTCTTTACTAGTGACTTTGAAAAGGCATCAATTGCAGATTTGTCACTAACGCTAATCAGTACCCGAGCGACTGAATGCCTTTCCAAATTCTGCTTCTCGGACTGCATGGTAATTGCAATAACCTACGTACTGTCTGGAAGTTTCTTGAGAAATTCACCAGGAATATCCTTGGTTAGATAGACTGTCGTACCTGCTTTCATAATCTCATGACCTGCCCCTTCAACAGCCCTGACGTCAGCCAGTAAGACAATGGGTTTACCAATAATATGACGGCCAGCCTCCAAAGCATTTAATCTTGTACTCGAAAGATGAACCATATTACGATCACCAGGATATAATCCGTGTTCCAGATATTCGTCAGAGTCATCTTTAGAACAGGCAAAATATAAGTGCTCAGGATTCTGGTCTGTGGGTAGATCTAAATCCAGATCAAGTGTGTGGGCATAAGTTGCTCTCAGCCTGCCATTATTCAACTGGTAACGGCCCTTGGGATCTGTTTCTACTACTGCTTGCAAATGTTTAGTTTCCAGAAAATGAAAATGACGTCTCTGAAGCTTTACTGCCTCAACAAAGTCAGTCGCCTCAACCCAGCCTTGCTTGTCCATCTCAAGATCGAATTTGTCCGGGAAGTGACGCAGAACTCCTGCCATAATCCTTCCAAACTGATCCAAATGTCTTGGGGACATTATCAATACACCTTCCTCTCCACTGAGAGGGCATTTTTCACCTCTAAAGAAACCATGCCCATACTTTACTTCTTCCTTTAATGGAACTGTTGGTTTTCTCCGCATATCAAACCATTTGCACAGGTCGGTATAATATTAGTTCTTAATGTTCGTTAATCACTTCGAAAAGTTGTTTGCGCAGAACCATCCGCTGGTTTCTCAATAATGTTCGTGCCTGCTAATTCTTCGTGTGTTGGCAAGTCAATCTCCATTCTTCCTGCAGAGAATAAGTCATGCATTCTCTTCTCTTTGCCTTTGCTGCTCCAGAGTGCAGCTTCATCCCTGCTTTCGGACGTTACAAAAATGAATGCCTCGCCAGGTCTATTGCGTCCGGTTCGACCCCGTCGTTGAATCAATCTTATAGCTGACGAGACTGGCTCATAGAACATGACAGCATCTGTAGAGGGTATGTCCAGACCTTCCTCGCCAACTGATGTCGTTACCAGTATATTGAATTCGCCATCCTTGAAACGGGATAAAATTTCCTTCTGCTGCTTTTGAGTCATTCCTTTGTCATTCTCACGGGAACTCTGACCTACAAATCTAACTGGTCTAGCCTCCTCAATTGTTTTCAGGTTCTCTACTATCAAGGTTGCAGTATGCCGTATTTCTGCAAAGATTATGAAGCGAGATGAACCGGACTGGAGCTGTAGTTGGACCAATTCAATTAGACGTTGCAGTTTTGGATGGTCAGCCTTGTTTGACTTGGCTATTTCGACCGCGGCCTTCCAATCTGAGTTTGAATGAAGCCATTTGTTTGCCCTGTTACCTCTCTTCTTTTCTTTGGCCTCTTTCTCTATTCGTACCGCATAATCCAAGAATTGAACTATACCTTGAGTCTCGACTGTAAGTACGGCATGAGCTACTTTCATAGCCATGGCTTGAGTTGTCATTGAATTAAAAATCTGAGGTGGAGTTCTAGGTTTAGTCCGAATGTACTGTGCTTGTAACTTCCTTCCAGCTTCCAACAGCATTGTAGTGGAAACCTTACGTGGCCTATCCAACAGACCTTGTTTGTACAATTTCCCACATAGATAATCTTGCAAACCTCTCAACTGGTTTGCGATATGCTTGACCGAAACTGGCATCTCAACGCGAATCCAACTTGTTTTGATTGGCTGAATATAAGGCATCACATCTGGATCTGTCTCGTCCCTTTTCTCAACTGCAGATATACCTAAATCGCGACACAAGCGAATTATCTCAGATTTAGAACTGCCTGGTGAAGCAGTCATACCTATTGCCAGATGATTATCTGCAACGGATAAATAATGACGTCCTATCGAAACATAGGCGTAATTCCCCACCGCCCGATGCGCCTCGTCAAAAATCAATAATGAGAAGCTTTTCAGAGACACCCTCTCATTTTCAATGTCCTTTGAAACAACCTGAGGCGTTGAAACTATAATTCCTGAGGATTTCCACAGAGGCTCACGTTGAAGGGGAGGAATAGCCCCAGTAAACAAATTTACTCGTGAACTGATGTGTTCTTCCAAGAATTCAGCATGCTGTTGAGCTAAAGGCTTCGTAGGTGCCATCAACAAAACGGGACCTACATTCAATCTTTCCAATATCACTCGTAGGGCAATTATGGTCTTTCCCATTCCTGTTGGAAGGATGACCATAGTTGATTGCTTCAGACAAGCTTCCGATATATTGGACTGGTAGTCGCGATCCTCGAGAGAATCACCCTTCAGATTTTTGTGTTCAAAGGTTTTCATTTCAGAGGTCCAATAGATTCTATGTTAAATGCTCGACCTTGCCCTTCCCATCTACTGAATAAAGCGGGGTGTGAATTGCTCCCGGCCTTGTCAGTTCAGACTTGAAAAGAATAAGATTTGACACTGAACCCTTACCAAATTGCGTATCTACATGTTTTGAAATAAGATCTTCCAAATTGGTCTGCTTCCTGAATCTGGCAATCGTCACATGAGCCAAGAATGGGCGGTCCTCAGACTTAGAAACTAGCCTTACTCTGGACGCCAAATCCTGAATGCCTGAAGATTTAACTCCCATCCACAAGACTCGTGCATTAGATGGTTTCTGGAAAGCTCCCAACTTCTGGTATTCCAATTCCAATGGAAATCTACCAATACAGACATCAGCAACTCTTTGGATCTCAAACTCAGGATTAGGTCTCTCGCCTAGGAAAGCAATCGTAATATGATAATTTCGAGCTTTCTCCGAAATATAGGTTCTAGGTAAGCTTTCAGTCTCCAATCCAGGACATTCCAAAGCAAAAAAAAACCTAACCATCCTACTTTGCAGAGCGCTTGCGCAAGGTTTCTATCAACTTGCTAGCAGTTCCTTGACGCCCCCCCAAAAGATCGGAATAGGTGTCTGCTCCAACTAATTTACAGGCTGCTTCCTCTTCCAATTCAGCCTTCTTAACCAGATTCTTAATGAAATTTAGCTGTTTTGGGCTCGGCTTCCGAGGTATGGAATCGGTCTTTTCTCGTAGCTTGCTTATCAATGAACTTGCAGTTCCCGACTTGCCACCTGTCAACTCATCAAAACGTTCTAATTCAACCAACTCGCAAGCCGCTGATTCATTAAGTTCCAATGTACTGGCTAAGTTTTCAATGTATGATAGTTGCTTAGCTGATGCAGGCAAGACAACATCCGCAGTAGCTTTTTTCAGTCCGTCTATAACCTCACCAATTTTCTCGCCATCCATTGAAAATGGGTCCCGGCCATCCAGAATTTTGTTAAGATCCTCATCTGAAATCAAGGATGCCAAGCGCCCATAATATTCAATCTGTCTCCGTGTTGGTCTTTCCTTCTTCATTTCCAATGCTTTTTCATGTAAGCCCCTAAATGAAGATACAAAATCGTCCCAGACCCTGACTGAATCTTTTACTCCCGATTCTATCAGGTCTAAATCTGATTCCATTTCAGAAGTAAAAGATGAAGAAAATAAACTTATTTTTTCTTTTTCGGAATCATAAAACGGAACTACTTCATCACAAAGCAACACTCCTTCCACAGTTGGCTTAAGGCGGCCCTTTGTATCGCTACAATATTTACGATCTAATAATTTCTTAATAGTTGCGGCATATGTAGAAGGGCGACCAATACTCTCTGATTTCATCAGAGCAACCAAACCATGTTGTGTATAGCGGGCAGGAGGTTTTGTCTGATCCTCAATTAATTTTGGATTACCTTCTTTATTGTCTAACTTAATTTTGCTACCTTCTGTAATTTCAGGAGAAGGCGGTGAAGAAGGAGGTGCTCGGTCAATTACTTCAAATGCAGATTCCCAACCCGGTTTTACTCTCCACTTAGTATCTCCATCCAATAATTTATCAAATGTTTCAAGTTGTGCCTGTATTTTCATACTGGTCCACTCGGAATCACACATTTGACTAGCGATGAATCTTGACCAAATTAAACGATATAAACGTGTCTGAGATTCATCTAAACCATTTGGTAATTCAGACAATGGATTAGTTGGTCTAATTGCTTCGTGTGCATCCTGAACACCTGATTTTGGCTTTCCACTGACAGAACCTTTCCCTACAAATCCGGAACCCCATTTGGAAGTGATAAAGTTCTTTGCCTTATCACGGGAAGATGCACTAGTACGCGTTGAATCCGTTCGCATATAAGTTATGTGACCGGCCTCATAAAGTCCTTGAGCGATACGCATAGTATTACTTGGTCGCCAACTATATTTGCTTCCAGAAGCCTGAAGTAATGTATCTGTGGTAAAAGGTGGTTTAGGACGTCTTTTGTAATCATTTAAAGACACAGTCTTAGCAGTTAATTGAGATTCTAGATTCAAATATTCATAGGCTTTATTGGCCAAATTTGAATCATTTGTACGATGAACATTAATCTTCCCTTTTTCATCTTTCCAGACTAAAGAATCATCCTTATCATGAAATCGAACTCTAAAATCTATTCCCGAAGCAATAGCTTGAACTGCCCAATAAGGAGTTGGAATAAACTTTTGAATTTCTTTTTCACGCTTAACTACAAAACCTAACGTTGGAGTTTGAACGCGCCCCATGGAACTTAAGTTCCAAGACCTAGCAAAGCGTGAAGTTCGATAACCAATCAAACGATCCATAAATCTACGAACCTTAGCTGCATCAACAAGATTCATGTCTACCGTACCTGCTGCTTGCAAAGCCTCTTTTATCGCTGTTTCAGTTATTTCATTGAAAGTAATTCTTTGAATATCACCAAATTCCGAAAGTAACTCAGCAAGTCTCCAGGCTATAAATTCTCCTTCTCTATCTGGATCTGTAGCGATAAGAACTCTATCTACCTTCTTACGGCGGCTGTCTGAAATAATACGTTTTACTGTCTTCTCCGCTCTTTCAGTCCAACCCCAAGGAGGATCTGGTAGACTAGTATCAGTATGACTCCACAATGCTTTACTGCCATCTTTTCCCTTTGTAGGTAAGTCCTGAACATGACCAACAGAGGCCCTTACCAGTACATTTTTACCCAAATATTTTTGGATTGTCTTGGCTTTGGCACCAGATTCAACAATCACTAAATCCATTGAAGGACTGCCGGAAAGGTGGATTAAATATCTTTTTCTAAAGCCCAAAAATAACGGGGGACTATGTCCCCCGGATTCAGGCTACAAAAAATGCTACGGCTAATGAGCGTTTCCGCACCCCATCTCAAACATTAAAAATAGAATGATTATAAGACACTAAGATGGTTCTACAAAAGTTGAAACAGAAAAATGTCCGGATTGCACTAGTCGGTGCTTCCAATGAACCTCATAAATTCGGGAACCGGATCTATCTTGAACTACGTTCTAAGGGATATGATATAGTACCTATAAATCCTAAAGATAAGCTGATTGAAGGGGACCGGGCCTACGCTTCAATAGGAATGATGGAAGAACTACCAGACATAGTCAACTTTGTTGTTCCTCCACCGATTGCAATGAAAGTAGCACAAGAAGCTGTGGAACTAGGAATCGAACATCTATGGTTCCAACCTGGTTCCGAAAGTGATGAACTGGAAACATGGTTGGAAGGTACGAATGGAATAAAGTATCTGGTAAATTCCTGCATAATGGTTGAGACTAGATAATTAGGAAACCAAATCTCTTATCTCAGACAAGGCTGCGGAGAGTTTGTTCTCTGGACAAGCACCCTGTGCATAGGATTCCTTGCCACCTCCACTACCACCAACTGTGGACAATGCCTTCTTGAGAATCTCATCACAATCCAGATTTACGGAATCGGATTTTGCCAGAATCACCGTACCACTATCGCCTTTGGAGCACCCCATTGTAACCACTGTATCTTTTCCTGAAGTAAGCTCTCTTACTAACTTCTGAACCTCAGCAAAATCAGTCTCTCCCTGATTTTGTGCATAGAAAGTGAGATTTCCAATCTTTTCACCTTCCAAATCTGATGATTTTAGAGAGGCCAGCTCTTTTTCCAGCGAAGAAACCCGATTGCGGAGTTCTTTCCACTCTTTGACGAATTTTTGGGCAGCGGATGGAGCTTGGTCTACAGGTACACCCAATTCCCCGGCCGTCTCTTCCAGTAATGCTCTTTCCCTCTGGGCTGCCTTGATTGCGTCAGGTCCTGCCGAGAATTCTATGCGTTCCACACCATCCTGTATCCGCTCTGTCCTCAAAACCTTGACGGCCTCTAATTTAGAGGTTGAGACGACATGAGTTCCTGCGCATGCCTGCACATCAACACCCGGGATCTCAACCACACGTACCTCTCGATAATTGGGTGCGCCTCCTTGATACAGGGTATTGCCATACTCTCTATCTGCATCTTCCCTGCTATGGAATCCCGTCGTCACGGGATGATCCTCAACAATCAACTGATTAACCATAGACTCCAGATTGTCAATCACGTCCCGTGTGAGCCTTCGATGATGGGTGATGTCCAATCTAGCTCGATCCACGTATTTGGAGGCTCCTGCTTGCCAGACGTGGGGTCCCAGAATTTTACGAGCTGCGGCGCCGACCAAATGCGTGGCTGTATGATGCCGACTCAGTCCCGAACGGCGTTCATCATCGACTGTGCCCGAGATTTGGGTTCCGACCGGAGGAGTTTCCCCTTCCAGACGGTGAACAACTACATCACCTACCTTATGGACCTCGACCACCTGACTCTCTTTGCCACTCCAGGCAATTACACCCGTATCACTCAATTGGCCTCCTCCTTCTGGATAGAACAAAGTGTTCTTCAGAGATATCTGGCCGATATCAGAGAAGACAACCTCTGATGAAAAAGATCTCTTCTCCATGTCCTTGTAAAAATCCAGATTAGTTGGTTCTGCATCGATGAAAACTGGTTTTTTCTTTTCAGTCTTTGTTTCACCCTGATGTCGTTCAGCAACCATAGCAAGAAACCCATCGGGGACTTCGATTGAATGACCTAACTCACTCGCAAAATCGCTGACCACAGAAGGTGGTAACCCTTGGGAATCATACAATTCCAGGAGTTTGTCCTGATCTATACCCCCTGAACCAATAGCTCGCTGTACGGTACGACGGCCTCGCTCAAGGGTCTGAGTGAAACGTTCCTGTTCAAGCGCTACCATATCCAATATGTGGGCTTTGTTAGCTCCAATTTCAGGGTAGGTCGCAGAAAAAGTATCGATATGGTGGGATACCATTTCAGACAAAGCATCCTGTGCATCGAGATCCCTCAATAACAATGCTGCCCTTCTAAGGACCATACGAGCAAGATAACCTGCCTTGACATTACTCGGTACGATTCCATCTCCAAACATGAAGGCAAGGGCTCGTGAATGGTCTACCACTGCAAACAATTTCTCCAAGGGTTCAATGGCAGAGGTAAACTCCGGAAGTGTCATGGAATGTCCTGCGGCATTAAGTCGATCAAGTACCTTCTGTCTTAGTTCAGTCAGATCCGAACCATAGTCTATTGACAATACTCCACATATTTTGGCATTCTCGGATATGATTGAACTGGAGTTTTCCAGAGAATCCTTCAGATTTGTAAGCTTAGTGAGATGCGAAACTGCGTCTGGAAAAACCGCTTCATAGATGGTAGGAGTTCCTTGTGACGCCCAGACCAACCTTTCGAGGCCATACCCGGTGTCAACTATCGATCTTGGCATTCTTTTGAATTTTATGCCCTTGAGTTCTATATCTCCATCAGGGTCCTCCTCAAGATCCATGAATACCAAAGTGGCTAGTTCCAGTCCTCCAGCCAGGACCTCCAAAGCCTCACCACCATTACCTCCTCCGACCCACGGATTTTCCTTGTATGTTATCTCTGAACCAGGCAATCCCAATCCTGTGTAAAATTCATGGCATAATTCAACCGTACGGTCCTGCCAATAGATGTTCTGCTCCTCAGTGTTGAAGGCGTGATGAGCCATCATTTCAAAAGTAGTCAAATGGCGGCCACTACGTCCAACCGATTCCAGATCGTTCAAACGAATGCAGGGCTGGGAGATCGTCAATGGATTCGCAGGTGGCTTGGAATAACCGCTTGTGACATGAGGCTGGAAAACTGCTATGGATGCAATCGAAAGATATATGTCATTTCGCCAGCGAGCGACCACCGAAGCTCGAGGGACTCTAGTATGATTGTGCTTCTCAAAGAAACTGAGAAACGCTTCCCGAGCCTCATCAAGATTCATTGGTTTGGAGAACAAGGGTTTACCAATGAAAGAATATTCAACACAAGGTGCATCCCCACAAAGCTCGCGCTCAACGGTCGACCAGAAGAAGCCATCGCACTTTGCACACTTCTGCCGGGTAAAACCTGAGTCTTGAAAGAAGCGAAGAGAAAGACCATCACTCACAAGATGGCAGAGAGTGGGAGCTTAAAAACTGCGGAGGCCCATAAGCCTTTATGACTGTTTGAGAAATGAGGAAGCAACATGGTATCCAATGAAGAACACAAACCTTACGTTTCAGCAACAACCATTTTACCCGAAATAACAACACAAGGAATCATTCTAGCCATTGTTCTAGGAATGCTTCTGACTGCTGCGAATGTCTATCTAGGATTGTACGTTGGAATGACGGTAAGTGCTTCTATTCCTGCGGCAGTCATATCAATGGCTGTTCTGAGAAGTCTGGCAAAAGCCAATATTTCAAAAGGAACAAATATTCTTGAGAATAATTGGGTTCAAACAGCCGTTTCTTCAGGCGAATCACTGGCCGCAGGAGTAATCTTTACTCTACCTGCACTTCTAGTGATGAATCAGACCAGTAATGGTGAGATTGGCTGGTCCGAATTTCCATATTTCAAGACCCTGATAATAGCACTGGTTGGTGGCACAATCGGAGTCATGTTCTCGATAAGTCTTAGAAGGATCTTCATAGTCAAGGAAAAATTGCCATATCCGGAAGGTGTGGCCTGCGCAGAAGTGCTAGTTGCCGGAGAGAAAGGGGGTTCTCAGGTAATGCCAATCTTTGCTGGTATTGCCTTCGGTGCCGCGTACAAGATTCTGTCCTCACTAATGGTAACTGTAGATAATACAATGAAACAAGTTAGTATTGGACTCTGGGAACATGGTTGGCAAGGTTTCTACACCTTTACTGGAAAATTGAATTCCTCGGCTGCCTATGCCAAATCGAAAACGACTTTCTACTTTGGTGCTGAATTCTCCCCTGCCTTACTAGGTGTAGGATACATTGTTGGCCCTGCAATTGCCAGTTTTGTTTTCTTTGGAGGACTTTTAGGGGCGATTGTCATAATGCCCATAGCGAGTACTCTTCTAAATCCGACTGATGCATTCATAGAACAGATCACGAGTGCCGCAATGTCTGGAGATGTGATTAATTACGGCGATTATGCAAATCATATCAACGGCCGAAGAAGAATGGTAGGAGTAGGAACTATGCTAGTTGGTGGATTGTACACTTTGGTAATCATGCGTGAAGCTCTAATCAAAGGTATCACTGAAATGATTAAAGCAACCAAACAGACCGTTACCAAAGGCAGTGAACTACGAACCGATGAGGATCTTCCTGCAAGATCAATCGCTGTGACCAGTGTTGCAATGGCAGTTCCCATGTTCTTCATGGTGTGGCTTGTTTCCGGACTACTACTACCTGCAATACTATCACTGGTCATAATTTTCACGGCTGGATTTCTATTTGCTGCAGTGGCAGGATATATGGCAGGTATAGTAGGAAGCAGCAACAATCCACTTTCAGGAGTAACGATTATCGTAGTTATTCTGACTGCAACAACTTTTGCGTTGTTGAACAGTCTGGTGTATGGTGGTGAAAACACGGCTGAATTACAAGTTGCAGTCATAGGTGTAGCAGCATTCGTAGCTTGTGCAGGAGCAATCTCTGGGGATAATCTTCAGGATCTGAAAACTGGATACATAGTTGGGGCCACACCATGGCGCCAGCAGATTGGGCAAATCGTGGGCGTTGCAGCAGGAGCTCTAGTAATTCCTCTGGTTCTTAATTTACTTGCAGACCAGATCATCAATGGGGATCTTGAGGCCCCTCAGGCCTTTTTGATGGCTAGTATAACAAATGGAATCCTAGGTGGTGGAATGGACTGGTCCATGGTTTTCATGGGGACCGGAATTGCATTTTGTCTGATAGCACTTAGACATACTGGTGAATATGTTAACATTCTGATCTGTGCCTACGTCCTTTTCCTAATCGGAGGGTTTCTAGAGGGCGCAATACCTGCATTCTTATTCTCAGGGAGTCTACTTGTTGGAGCCACACAACTCTGGATAAGAGACAGAGGCGGATTGAATATATCTATAATGGCTGTAGCCGTTGGAATGTACCTCAGTCTCAAGATGACTGTCCCGATATTCATTGGGGGAATGATAAAGATGTACATTGACCGCAAATTCAATAGCCCTCTAAAGAAAGAAAGACCTGAACTTTTCAAGAAAGGGCAAGAAGAGAAATTATCGCAAGAAAGAGAGAAACTTCACAGCCCAGGAATACTGTTTGCCTCTGGATTAATCGCCGGGGAGGCCATAATGGGAATTGGTTTGGCAGCAATGGCTGTTTCAGGAATCTATTTGGGATTAACTGAGGAACCTTCGATTTATCCTGGTGTGTTAGCATTTGCAGTGGGGGCGGTAATGATGGCCACATTCAGCCTAAGGCAGATGAAGAACAAAGATTTTGGAAAGGTTGAGGAATGGAACTTTGATGATGTTCAAGACGCCGAAATGGTAGAAGAAACGCCGAAGAAGAAAACCCCAAAGAAAAAGACGAAAAAATAATCTTGGACTGAGCGGGTGTGGTCTAGTCTGGCATGACTGTGGCTTCCCAAGCCACCAACCCGGGTTCAAATCCCGGCACCCGCACCAATTTAATCCAACCAGCGTAGACCCTATCCTTGGCCGACAGAAACTTTGTGATAATTGGACACCGAGCACATACCGTTGCGGATTGGAAATTGGATGATCTTTGCGGAGGTGCTGGGAGACTTGATGTTCTGGTTAGGTGTGTCACCACTGCCCTTTGGAAATCACACGGTATAAGGCGTGATACTGACATCTGGTTGATTCTAAATGGTCCTCCAAATCCTCCAGTCACGGTCCATTTTAGTGGCGAGAAGATTCGTTATCTAAATCCTGATGAGCGTTCGACGGCAGCCCTTATCAGAAATGGATTGATAAAATTCAAAAATGGGACTGAACCAATGGAAACAAGCCCTGGAATAACCATGGAAAGAATAGGTTTGGATAAAGTCTTGAAAAAGTTGCCTAATCCGGTACTCCTCAGTGAAAATGGTGAAGTCGTGATGAATGACGCAAATACGTTTGTACTTGGAGACGACAAGAATCCAACCGAAGAAGAAATGGAAATATTGAAGAAATTACCAAAAATTAGTTTGGGAAAAGAAAGTTTGCTGAGTTCAGCCTGTATAACATTAATACATCATCGCCTAGATAACTGATAACATGGAAGCGATAATTCTGGTTGGAGGACTTGGGACCAGACTCAGGCCACTGACTCATACAGTTCCAAAGCCATTGCTTCCCTTGGCAAACGTACCGATGGTGGAACTAATGGTCAGAAATCTGCCAGAAGTTTTTGATATGGCAATTTTAGCCGTAAATTATGGCCTATACGAGATGAAAACATATTTTGAGGGAAGGGATATTGGAAAAAAAATAATTATTGTACCTGAAGAAAAACCTCTAGGCACTGGTGGGGCAATGAGAAACTGCATCAATCATGTTACAGGGACTACCGCTGTGTTCAATGGTGATGTAGTAACCTCCGTAGACCTAAGCAAAATGCTGGAACAACACATCAGGACCAAAGCAAAGGGTACACTGGCCTTGTGGGAAGTTGAAGATCCAAACCGATTCGGAGTAGTCGAACTGAAAGAGAGACAGATATTACAATTCCAAGAGAAACCTGAAAGAGGTACAGAACTATCAAATCTGATAAACGCGGGAACATATCTACTTGAACCTGAAGTGCTGGAAATGATACCTCCGAATCAGAAAATCTCTATTGAAAGAGACATCTACCCCAAAGTAGCTGGTAATGGATTGTATGGTTTCCCATTTGAAGGATACTTTATTGATTCAGGAACGCCTGAATCGTATCTGGAAGCCAACTTCAAATCCATTGGTAATAATGGAACTGCAGCTCATAGCGGGGCAAGCATACGAGGACCTTCACTTATTCATGAAAGTGCAGAATTACAGGACTGTATTATTGGTCCCAATGCCATAATAGGACCTAATGCCAAAATGGAAAAGTGTGTAATCAGGAGAACGGTCATACTATCTGATGTCAAGGGATATGGTGGTATCATAGAGGATTGTGTAATTGGACCAGCAATCTCATTTGAAAAAGATTTAAGCCGGACATTGGTATCTCCCAAAGGAAGCATTCATTTCTGAAATAGATGCATAACTCCCAAAATCTTGTAAATTCTCCAGTTCTAGTCATGTAAACATTTTATAATCAATCAAACTGGGAGGTCATGGATTACGATACTGTTGTGGTAGGCGCTGGGCCAGGGGGTAGCACAACTGCCAGATTCGCAGCTAAAAACGGGGCCAGAACACTCCTTCTGGAAAAAAGGGACGAAATCGGGGTGCCGGTTCGATGTGGAGAAGGAATAGCACCAAAATGGCTGGAAATGGTTGGTGTACCACTGGAAGGGGATTGGATCGCTAATCGAGTGAGAGGCGCAAAGATCTATTCACCCAATGGAAACTCTTTGACGATAGAGGATGACAATCTGGGTACCGAGGTTGGGATGGTCATACATCGTGATAAACTGGACCAATTTCTGGCTAAATTGGCAGAGGATGATGGAGCGGAAGTAAGAACTGGAGTAACTGTCACAGATTTGCTTTGGAATGGAGAATATGTTGGCGGGGTAAAGATTCGTGATTCGAACGGCAAAGAGTCCGAGATAACATGTGGCGTTGTTGTTGGGGCAGATGGGTTTGAGTCCCAAGTTGGGAGATGGGCGAACCTACCCACCCATCGGAAACCTGCCGATATGTGTGGGGCATTGCAGTACACTCTGATTGACTTGGATATAGATCCTGAATATTGCGAATTTTACCTGGCAAAGGGGAGCAAAGGAGCATATATCTGGTCATTCCCAAAATCGTCGAACGAATCCAATGTAGGGATTGGATGCATGGTCAGTAGAGTTAAGGATCCAGGAGAAATAAAAGTATTATTGGACCAGTTTATAGAGAATCACAAACATTTCTCGAAAGGAAAATGTATTGATATTCAGGGCGGTGGTGTGTCTCTTTCGGAACCTCTGGAGAAGACCGCTGGGGCTGGTGTTATCCTAGTTGGAGACGCTGCAAGACAAATTGATTCCATTACAGGAGGAGGGGTGGCAAACGCCTGTCTGTCTGGAGAAATTGCCGGACGTATAATTGGAAAGGCCACTAAAACAAAGGATTACTCTAAAGAAGCAATGCAGGAATATGATATGGAATGGAGAAAGGTCATGGAAGACCGGCTCTATCATTCATATCTAGCAAAAACAAAACTGACAGAGGTCGAACCGGAATCAATAGATGCTGTGGTCAAGACAATGGCTGACGTCGGAGTGGAAGAACCAACAGTAGCTGGAATTTTGGCGGTCTTAGAAGAACACCACCCTGAGATTCTGGCGGAAATTGGCGATTTGATTTGAGAGCACTAGTCGTTGGTAACAGACCATTGGATAGTAAAGTCATAGAACTAGCAAAAAATTCACTAGTAATAGCTGCAGATGCTGGGGCTGATAGGTTATTGAAGTATAATATCACCCCTGATGTGATTATAGGTGATTTGGATTCGGTATCTGACAAGACAATCACTAAGCTCGAAGAATGGACCATTTCAAATAAAAATGTCCAGAAAACGGATCTGGAAAAGGCAGTGGACCATGCATTCGAAAAGAGGGCAGAAGAAGTTATAGTTATAGGATGGTCAGGAGGAAGAATCGACCATACGCTAGCAGCTTTGGGTATAGTATTTGATTCAAGGGTCAAATTAATTGATGATAAATTTACAATACATTGTGTTGATGAATCTAAGACCATAGAAGGTCCCGAAAACACTATCTTCTCGCTAATCGCTATGCCTGAGGCACGTATCAGTGTAGAAGGTGCAAGATGGAATCTACAGCATGAGAAGCTAAGAATCGGTGGCAGAGGCATTCATAACGAGATTGGAGCCTCGGGAAAGGTGACAATTGAATGCCACAGCGGTAACCTGTTACTGATAGAAGGCGATTTCTTGCTTCCTCATGATTGACTATTCTCAAATTCAGAGACAGCAATAGTGACGAAGGCTGAACCTGCAAGAGCTGATACGAAGATCCATAGATTGGCCAGGCCATACTCATTAACGGGATTCGTCAAGTAATCGATACCTGTTTGCAAATCCGATATTATTGTTCCGTAAATAACAACAGAAATCAAACCAAAGATGGCCCCAACCAAACTACCTGTCGAAGTGATTCTATTTGAGAGGGACAGGAAAATGGGCAATACTGTGGCTGCAGCAAATAAATCAGCCACAAGAAATATTCGGAATACACTGAGGGCATCATCAGCAAAGTACCAGGTCAATATTATAGCAACAGGCACTGTAGCAAGTGTGACATAACGTGCTTCCTGTAGACCCAACCTAGAATCTGATAAATCTCGGGACACTACTGCAACAACCGCATTCTGGAGTGTATCAACGCTAGAGCATACCAAAGCGATTCCAAGAACTAGGAACATTGACAGAATTGCTTCAGGATAGTCATGAATTAATTCGAAGAACGATAGTGAAGGATCTGAGAGAGAACCTCTACCTGCTACGGTGGTTCCTAGAAAACCAAAGAGCAAGACTGCGATGAAACACAGTAGGGATGCTAGGAGAGCACCTTTCTGTAAAGAATTATCATCCTTCGAGGCCCATGTACGCTGCCAGTTACCTTGTGAAAACATCTCAGCCGCAGTTATTGCCAAAACAAGAGCCAGACCAGCTTCAAAGGTTGAATAGTCACTGATACTGCCATGTTTCCATCCATATTCCAAATCTTCTGGTGTGTATGCTTTGGCATCATCAAAAGTACTGCTAATTCCTTCATTGAAGATAAAAATAACGATGCAGCCTATCAACCAGACTATGAAAAATGCCTGAATACGATCTGTCTTAATAGATACTGGCAAGCCACCCATTACAGTATAGAAAGTCGTGACCAGTGCAACCCCTATAATCGGAACCAGTGAATCTATACCCGATAAGAATTCAACTGCTCTACCTATCGCAATGTATTCTGCAAACATGAATGTGAACATGTAAATTATAGAAATTACTCCCACATAGATTTGCATCGTGCGGCCCATTCTTTGACGAACATAATCTGCAAGAGTTACGCCCTCTGGTGTTAATTTTCTGATTAATGGCCCTAAATATGCCAATAACAGAAAAGGGGTTGCAGAAGACAAAGCATAGCCCATTACGTCGTAAAAACCACCATAATATCCAACTTCCGAAGGTCCAAACAGGATCCACACACCCATTCCCGATGCGAACAGACTTAAACCAATCATGATCCAATTCTGGCTGCCTCGCGCCGACAGGAATTGGTCATTATCCAATTCCTTGCCAACTGACTCTCGATATCCTAGCCAGGTAAAAAACACAAGCGTCGCAAGCAGAAGAATATATCCTATGCCTACTGAAATCACGCCATAACCTCCAATGAATGCCCCAGCTCCTCTACAATTCTAGCCACACTTTCTGTGGAGTCACCAAATACATACAGCGAAGGTTCAAAACCATGACCGCCCTCATCTACAAGAACTTCAGTTTTGACAACTTCCTTACTTATCACCAGATTTTCACCTTCTCTTTGTAATACCAAAGGATGGATTTGCATTCTTTTTAGCAGGTCTAAGACAACAGAATCCCATCTCAGATTTATTATCACGCAAGCATCGGAATTGAATTTACGAATATCCAAGAGTAAATTAGATAGATGAGAAGAACCACCAAATTTAGGTGAATATAAGGGGCGTGCTCGGCCATCTACTGGAGTCAGACGACCAGGAAAAGCTGCGATTCCCGATTTGTCAACAGCATCACTAGTAGCCATCGCAATATTGACCCTGACTTGAGGGGACAAAAGAGGAATCAAATTCGAAAGGCGTCTTCTCATACCTGCGATCTGGACCAATGTTGTCTCACGACTATCTTGAAATGGAAAACGAAGACTTAATTCCTGTTCGTCGACTATCAGCTTAAGTGTCCATCGCGAAACGTCACCGCTTTTCAATATCTCTGCCAATGATTGGGCTGCCTCTTCTAGGTCACTCTCTATTGGTTCAGCAAAATGCGTTGGTAATGTATGCAAATAATTGCCAGCCATCACTTGACTGACACCCAATGACTTGCCCAATCTAGACTGAGTCCAGCCCTCCACAGCAAGAAGTCGACAGGCTCTCCCTCTCAGTTCCTTGAATAAATTACCTGTTAACTCAACTGGCATCATATTAGTTACTTATCAAAAGCAATAAATCCATTATAAAGATTATGCAAACCTTTTAGCATAGGCTCTCCTGAACTTCATTTAGAGGCCTAACATTTGACAAAATCAGTACCGATACCTAAAGGGACGCTGTCCAAAATTTTCAATGAAACTGGGTACGATTCTAACAATTTGTCAATACGTGAGACCAATCGTTTGGCATCTCTTATAAGTAAAGAATGTGGAATTGAATTTGTAAGGATGGAGATGGGCATTCCTAACATTCCTACTCCTGATATCGCAAAGGAAGCTGAGAAAAAGGCTATCGATGACGGTTTACAAGGTACTTATCCACCCTTTGATGGAATCCCGCAATTGAAGAAAGCTGGAAGTGATTTTGTTAAGGCGTTTCTCGATTTGGATGTGAAACCTGAACATGTAATACCTACATGTGGATCATTGCAAGGTGGATACATTTCACAAGCCCTAGCGGGGAATATGCATCCGGGAAAGAAGACTATATTATATCTTGACCCAACCTTCCCAGTAACCAGATATCAAGCTCGTTTTCTCGGATTGGAAAGTGATGGAATCGAACTGTATGATAATCGAGGGCCAGAACTAGTGGAAGCAATGGAAAAACGGATTTCCAAGGGAGATATTGGAGGAATTCTATGGTCCTCACCAAACAACCCTAGCTGGTCTTGTTTGACTAAAGAAGAATTGAAAGAAATAGCCCGAATATGTGATGAGAATCAAATACTGGCGATTGAGGATCTCGCGTATTTGGGAATGGATTTCAGAAAAGATTATTCGGTACCATACTCAGAACCATACATACCTTCGATTGGCAAATTCGGTACCAACTGGATTACACTAATCTCAGCATCCAAGGCTTTCTCATTCCCTGGACCAAGATGTGCAATCGCAGTCATCTCTCCTGAACTCAACGAACAGGAATTCGAGGGTTTGAAATCGTTTTGTGGAAGGAGCCGATTTGGCCACGCATTTTCCCTTGGGGGCTTGTACGTAACGACCTCGGGAGCCAGCCACACTGCACAGTATGCCCTATCAAAAATGCTTGAAAGTGCGGCCAAGGGTGATTTCAATTTTATAGATACTACCCGAATTTATGGGAAAAGGGCAAGCCACGTCAGGAAAATATTCTTGAAATACGGTTTTAAACAAGTTTATGACAAGGACATGGATGAGCCTGTAGGCGACGGTTTCTATCTTACAATGTCCTATCCTAACTATGACGGGAACCACCTAATGCTGGAATTGTTGAAATATGGAATTTCAACAATTACTCTAAAATCGACCGGCTCAAATAGGCATGAAGGGTTGCGGGTTTGCATATCCTTTATAGATTCGAAAGATATCCCAGTTTTAGAAGATAGATTGCAAAAATTCATGGAGAACAACAATTGAAATCAAACGACATCGACCTTGATAACCTGACTTTCAATTTCACTAAAACCAGGTCGATGTACGTGGCCAAGTGTGAATTGGGAGGTGAATGGCAATCTGGAAGCATAGTTCCTTTTGATGATCTGCGGATATCTCCTGCAGCCGGAGTACTGAACTACGGTCAAGGCCTATTTGAGGGTATGAAAGCCTACAAATGGAATAATGGAAAAACTGTAATCTTCAGACCGGAAAAGAATGCTGAGAGGGCAGCTAGAGGCTGTTCCAGACTTTCTATGCCCGAAATACCTGCGAATCTGTTTCTGGATGCGGCCAAGAAAGTGGTAAGGGATAACGCAGACTACATCCCCAGCACCGAACAGGGAGCGCTGTATGTCAGGCCAATTATATTTGGATCCGGGGCTGGGTTAGGTGTCGCACCGTCGACGGAATATACCTTTGTAGTGTATGTCTGCCCAGTAGGTCCTTACTTCAAAGGAGAGCTGGCGCCAATAAGACTCATAGTTACCAATGACTATCACAGGGCGCCACTGAAAGGGACGGGGGGCGTGAAGGCAATAGGAAATTATGTACCTGGGATGCTGCCCAGTGGATTAGCAAAGAAGCAGGGGTATGCTGAGGTGATTTATCTTGACGCTGCCGAGGAAAAATACATTGAGGAAGTCGGTGCGGCCAACTTCTTTGCAATAATTGACGGCAGGATAATTACCCCGGAACTGACGGGTTCCATACTCCCGGGAGTGACTAGGGAATCAGTGTTGTATCTGGCACATGAAAAAATGGGCCTAAAGATCGAAGAAAGGCGAATCAGTGTTAATGAGGCCCTGTCAGCAGATGAGGTTTTCTGTGCAGGTACTGCAGCGATTATTGCACCAATAGGATCCATAAACTATCAAGGTAAAGAACACATCTTTTCAGGAGGCATGGTGGGCAAGATGACCAAAAAACTTTATGACGGACTAACAGCCATTCAGTTTGGAACTGGAAAAGACGAATTCGGATGGATGACTGAAATATAACGTAATTTATACCCCTGTCTTGTAGATTGACTATAATGAGTGGCCTGATTGATGAACTTGAGAAGAAAATCAAGGACAAAAAAGCCAAGATTGGGATTATTGGAATGGGCTATGTTGGAATCCCTCTAGGATTAGAATTTGCTGGAACTGGATTCTCTGTAACTGGTTTTGATAACGATTCAGCACGAGTAAAAGATATCAATTCTGGAAAACAGGTGATTAAACATATTCCTGCCAAATCGATGAAAGAATTTGTGAAGAAAAATAATGGATCTTCTACAAATAAATTTTCAGAAACCGGGAATATGGATTGCCTGATAATTTGCGTACCTACTCCTCTTGATGTGCATGAACAGCCTGACATGAGTTATATCGAAAGCGCATCTAAAGAAATCGGTAAAAACTTGAAAAAAGGACAATTGATTGTACTTGAATCAACCACATATCCTGGCACAACTAGGGAGATTGTCAAACCCATCCTAGAAAAATCCAAACTGAAGGCTGGAAAAGATTTCTTTCTAGCTTATTCACCAGAGAGGGAAGATCCTGGAAACAAGGAATTTTCCGTTTCGGCGATACCAAAAGTAATGGGAGGTTTGACTGATGACTGTCTCCAGTTAACCAGCGACTTGTACAAGAACATCGTCTCAGAAACCGTTGAAGTTAGCTCACTAGAAACTGCTGAGGCAACAAAATTGATGGAGAATATTTTCAGAGCTGTAAACATAGCAATGGTAAATGAGTTGAAACTGGTCTTTAGTCGAATGGGAGTTAATATTTGGGAAGTAATTGATGCTGCCAAGACCAAACCGTTTGGCTTTATGCCATTTTATCCGGGACCTGGAATGGGAGGGCATTGCATCCCTATTGACCCTTTCTATCTTTCATGGAAGGCAAAGGAATACAATATTGAGACAAAGTTTATCGAATTAGCTGGTGAGATTAATCGGAAAATGACTGAACATATAGCTCACCGTATTGGAAGGGCATTAAACGATGATAAGAAGAGCATTAGGGGTAGTAAAATTCTAATCGTAGGGGTGGCCTACAAAAAAGACATCGACGATGTTAGAGAATCACCTGCTTTAAGAATAATGGATCTGCTTAAACATAAAGGAGGCAAAATCAACTACCATGATCCTTATGTGGAAAATGTGAGTTCGCTAAAGAATCTAGATTTAACGAAGAATACCATAGAAGAACAAGATGCAATTGTAATAACCACCGATCACACCAGTATTGACTACCCTGCACTGGGAAAATATGCCAAATTGATAGTAGATACCAGAAACATAATGGCAACCGTGAAAAATCCAAAAGCCCGCGTGATAAGGGCTTAGGTATGGAACCGTTTCAGACGATACGTCAAGGAATCATTGAACGCTACAGTGTTTTAGTAGATAATCCATTGGAATTCGCAGAAGCTATCCACAAACCACTCAAACAATCATTCCGAATTAACACTCTCAAGGGAGATAAAGAGAATATACTGGAACAACTCAAGAATTATGATTCTGAAATAACAGAAGTTCCATGGAATGATAACGCATATGTATCCCAACTGAATAATCTGGGTAGCAGTCTAGAACACTTTGTCGGCCAGATCTATATTCAGGAATTGACCTCTATGATTCCTCCCTTGATTGTAAAAGATGTGATTGACAACAACACTATTCTGGACTGTTGTGCTGCCCCTGGCTCAAAAACAACCCAGATAGCTGATATGATGCAGAATCAGGGCCACATAATAGCAAATGATTCAAGACATACTCGATTGAAATCATTGAGAGGAAATCTGGATAGACTAGGTGTAACAAATGCTACCGTTACACTTAGAGATTTCAAATCCTTTCCAAATACGGAAGCCGACCTGTACCTAGTCGATGCGTCATGTAGCTCAGAAGGCACGATACGCAAGAAGAATGCTGTTGCCAGAATGTGGACAGAAAAAGATTATAAGCGTTTTACCAAACTTCAGAAAGGCCTATTGAACAAGGCCTGCGAAATGGCACCTTCCGGAAGTACGATTGTGTATTCAACCTGCACCTTTTCTCCTGAAGAAAACGAGAGGGTAATCAGTGAGATTATTGATAATCAGCCAGTCAAAGTAGAAAATATTGGGATAAACGGTCTAAAAACTAGTCCCGGCATAACTGAGTGGAATGGGAAACGATATAACAAAGAAGTAGAAAAGTGTATGAGAATCTGGCCTCACCATAATGACACCGATGCCTTCTTTGTTACGAGGTTGGAAAAATGTTGAGAATACTTGATTCTGAACGAATCAGTTTAATTCAAGAATATTGTCTGGAGCGTTTTGGAATCAATCAAGAGAAATTAGAAAACTACCGATGGTACGTAGGCTCAAAGAATAGAATCTACATCGGTCCTGAAGAATTAAAAAGAATTAAACCCGAAAGTATTGGACTATGCGTTTTTCGTCTGGACAAAACGCCCAAACCGACAACCAACTTTCTACAACTATTTGGAAAGTACGTTACAAAAAATATTATTGAACTTGATGGTAATGAGACCATCAGCTATTGCAGCGGGAAAGACCTGGCCCCTGAACGCGGATTAGACGTGGTCCCGGGTTTCGTAATGGTGAGGCACAAAGACCGAGTTCTAGGATGTGGGCACTGGAATGGAAGTCTGATCAAGAACCAGATTCCAAAATCGAGATTCTGTAAGATTAACTTCCTCTAACTTGGGGAGTCTGCTTAATTATTGGCACTTATAACCATTGAATGGGTCAAACGACCTTTGAATTTGGAACTGAAACAATTGAACCTGAAGAGCCTCAGGTAGAGCACCCTAAATCGGAAAAGAAAGAAGCCAAAAAGAAGGTAACTGCCAAAAAAACGAAAGCTCACCAGTTGGCTAAGGAACAGCGTGATATTCCAGTCTCTGAGTTCTTTGAACAGAACCGCCACATATTGGGTTTTGATAATCCTACCCATTCCCTGATAACTGCAGTCAAGGAAGGGGTCGACAATAGCCTAGATGCTTGTGAACAGGCTGGCATTCTTCCCGAACTGAAAATTGAACTTGAAAGCCTGGCAAGGGATGAATTAAGCATTGCAATAGAGGATAATGGCCCTGGAATTATAGAGCAGAATGTCCCGAATGTTTTTGGAAGATTGTTGTATGGTTCACGCTTTGGAAGTGGTAAGCAATCTAGGGGACAGCAAGGCATTGGAATCTCGGCTGCAATAATGTACGGTCAACTGACGACTGGGAGATCTGCTACTATCAGCACCCGAATATCAGAGGAGCATTTAGCTATACGTATAACTATGAAACTGGACACTCGGAATAACCGAGGCAATGTTGAGAGGACTGAGGACTTTGTATGGAAAGATGAGGTTGCTGAACCGGATGAGGATGGAATTTATCCTGAGAAGCATCATGGTACAAGGGTTGAATTTGCAATCAAGGGAAGATATCGGGAAGCAAGGCCTTCTGTCTTGGAATACCTGAAATCAACTGCTATTGTCAATCCCCATGCCAAGATAATTTTTACCAATCCAGAAAAAAATACAACCATTTTTGAGAGGGTTAGTCAGGAAAATCCAAAACTACCCAGTGAAGGTGTAAAGCCGCATCCACATGGTGTAGAGTTGGGCCAGCTGATACGTATGGCTCATCACAGTTCAGAACACCAGATGGCTCGATTTCTGCGCAATGATTTGTCATCCATGGGTTCAAAGAGCATTAGTGGCGTACTGGAAAAAGCAAGACTATCCTCTATTGTTAGGCCACAGGATATCACTAGAATTGAGGCGAAGGGAATGATAGATGCTTTCAAAACAACCTCGATCCGGACTCCGACGAGTGGAGTTCTAGTCCCAATTGGACCGAAACTGATCAAACTAGGACTGAAGCAGGTACTGGATGAATATCGACCTGATTTTTACACGCTACCGATTAGCCGTACTCCATCCGTATTTTCGGGAACTCCCTTCCTAGTGGAGGTCGGAATGGTTTACGGAGGTAATCTTCCTAAGGATCAGCCAGTTCAGATCCTCCGATTTGCCAACCGAGTTCCATTGCTTTATCAGGCCGGTGGTTGTGCCATCACCAAGGCTATACAGGGCATAAATTGGAGACAGTATGGTTTGGAACAAAGAGCTGGCAAAGGCACTCCGAATGGACCTGCCATAATCCTGGTACACGTAGCATCAACGAACATCCCATTCACTTCCGAGGCCAAAGAGGCAGTTGCAGATATAAGTGAAATCAAAAAAGAAATTAAATTAGCTCTACGTAACAATGCAAAGACACTGTCAAGACACCTGAAAAAACAGAAAAAGAGGGAAAAAGTAACTGAAAAATTTGACTTGGTACAAAAAATATTGCCGGCAATCGCGGAAAAGGCATCAAGTATCGTTGGGCAGCCTGTTCCAAATCTGGACAAGGTTGTTGCAGCTATCATGGACGTGGTCTGGATCGAGGAAGAAATTGAATTCAACAATGGCCAAATCGAGGTTGAAATAAAGATAATAAATTATCGCTTGAGATCAGCTAATTTCAAGCTCAGGGCTGAAGTTCTAGGACATGAGATCAAGGATGCTGAACCCAGACCTGGTAAGAGAGAAGGAAATCAGGTTGTCTGGTCCATCGGACTGCCAACCACCGAATCGACCAAATACAAATTCACAGTTCCTGAAGGTACACGAAGCAGCTTTGAGGGTATTGAACTCTGGGTAGAAGGAATAGATTCCTCAAATATAATAGGTGCTGAACCATGGACTGGAATTGTCGATCCTGGAATAAAAGATGCAATCGAAGCTGAAAAACAGGGACTTGCCTAATTCATGGTATTACCTGATTACTTAAGAAAAAAAAAAGGCTTTTTAGAACTCAAGAAGAATAAGAAATGGATTAGCTGGAATCCTTATCACTCCAAACTTTCGGCATATGTTCTAGCTGGTGGACCAGAATGGCCTTTTGAAGAAAAGAGCAATATTCTCTATCTGGGGGCTGCAGAGGGTAATACTGTTAGTTTCTTGAGCCATATATGTCATGGGGGCCGAATAATCGGAGTTGATATCTCATCAGTAGCAATGGCTGAGCTACTTGTCCTTGTTGAGAAAAGAAGGAACATAATTCCATTCCTAGGTGATGCCCAGCTTCCAAAAAAATATAGCCCTCATACCGGCATTCCGGATATCTTGTATCAGGACGTTGCTCAAAGAGACCAAGTCGAAATATTCATCCGGAACTATGATTTTTTTGGGCCGAAATGTGGATTTCTTATGCTAAAATCTAGGTCTTCACCAGGAAAAGATAATGAAGTCTTCCGGGACTCTGAAAGAAAAATGGAATCCAGATTCAAAAAAGTGGATGCTGTGGATATTACAAAATGGGCTAAAGGGCATATGGCCTACTATGTAGAATAATGGAGCCACCGGTGGGAATCGAACCCACGACCTGCGCCTTACCAAGGCACCGCTATACCCCTTAGCCACGGTGGCTCTTTTTTGCGACCGAAGGGGCCTAAAAAGAGTTTATCACATTTTATTGGGTTTGAGGTGAGACCCATAATCTATTACACCCTTCGCTATTCTGCGGCAGATAACGTTTCGAAAAACATGGTAAATTACATTACTGATAAAAGTAGTAAAGAAGAAGTACTGGGTGGATTCGAACCACTTGTTCGGAAATGGTTCAATGATAAATTTGAAGACCTGACACCACCGCAGGCAATGGCTGTCCCATTAATCTCTAAAAAAGAAAACGTGCTGGTCTCAAGTCCCACCGGCTCAGGAAAGACCCTTACCGCTTTTCTCAGCATATTAAATGACTTTTTTAGAATACACAAGGATGGTGACCTAGAAACAGGAGTGCACGCCATCTACATCTCTCCTCTGAAAGCATTGGCGAATGATATTGATAGAAATCTCAAACAACCTTTGGATGAGATGATTGAACTGGCAGCTAAGGGAAAAGTGGATATTCCCGAAATTAAGGTAGCTGTTAGATCTGGTGATACCTCGCTCAAGGAGAGGGCAAGAATGGTAAGAAAACCACCTCACATCCTCATCACCACCCCTGAAAGCCTAGGCCTCCTTTTATCATCAAAAAAATTCAGGGCCCACTTCAGAAAAACAAGATACATCATACTGGATGAGATACATGATCTAGCCAATAACAAGAGAGGAACTCACCTTTCCCTTTCGGTAGAGAGGCTGGCACAGATTATTGATGGAGATCCTGTAAGAATCGGCTTATCTGCGACACAGGCCCCAATCGAGGATATAGCTGGTTTTCTGGGCGGGTACAAAAACGGAAAACCTAGGCTTGTGAACATCGTGGATGTTAAAGAAAGAAAACATCTGGATCTAAGGGTTATCTGTCCTGTCGACAATCTAACCCTTCACTCTACAGAAGTGATTAATTCAAAAATGTACGACCTGCTGGTTGATCTGGTCAATGACCATAGGACTACCCTGATCTTCACCAACACCAGAGCTGGAACTGAATCAATTTCCATGCAATTGAAAGAGAGAGGTATAGAGAAATTGGCAGCACACCATGGTTCTTTGTCCAAAGAAATGAGACTGGATGTGGAAGAGAAACTCAAAGCCGGTGAAATGGATGTCGTGATTTCATCGACAAGCCTGGAGTTAGGAATTGACATCGGGTACGTTGATCTTGTTGTCCAAATAGGATCACCTAAATCAATCGCTAAAGGACTCCAACGAATTGGGAGGGCCGGACATGCCCTAAGTGAAATTTCCAAAGGAAGATTGGTTGTATTTGATTCTGATGACCTAATCGAATGTGCAGTCCTAGTCAGATCTGCATACGAAGGGCAAATAGATCGAGTTTCTATTCCTGAAAATGCCACCGACGTGCTGGCCCAATCTATCATTGGAATGTCCCTAGACCGCAAATGGGATAGTGACGAAATGTATGAGCTTGTGAGATCGGCATATCCATACCGCAACCTATCCAAGCATGAGTTCCTTGAGGTTCTTGATTTTCTGGGAGGGGATGCACTAGAGAATCACGGAGTCTATCCTAAAATATGGTATGATAAGAAATCAAAAGAGATTGGTATCAAAAGAGGGGTGCGACAAATCTACAACATGAATATTGGTACAATCCCCCAAGAAATCAATTATGCTGTCGTACTTGAGGGGAGAGGCATACAATTAGGTAATTTATCGGAAAAGTTCGTTGAGAATCTTTCGAGGAATGACATATTTGTATTAGGTGGAAGAACATATCAATTCATAGAGACAAAGAGATCTACCGTTATAGTAAAGGATGGTCTAGGTAGGAAACCTACTGTTCCATCATGGTCTGGAGAAATGTTACCTCGCTCTTTTGACCTGTCTGAGGCTGTAGGAAGATTCAGGGCAGAAATGGAGGAGAAGCTTGAGAAGCCTGAACAAGAAATAATCAAGTGGTTGGAAGAGGATTTTAGACTGGATCAGGGAGCTGCTAAAACAATAATCTCCCACCTTGATGAACAAAAGAAGATTTGTGGATTTGTACCCTCTGATAAGAGATTGATGGTCGAGGGATATATTGACAATAGGGGACGCAACGGAGCGATTTTTCATTTCCCGTTCGGAAGGAGGGTCAATGATGCCCTTTCCAGAGCCTTTGCCTATCAACTTGGAAAAGAAATAGGAAGTAGCATAAGAATCTCGTTGAGCGATGATGCATTCCTGCTGACCTTTCCTAGCAGATTAGCAATCGAAGGTTTGGCGGACAGGCTGATGCCCAAGGACCTTGAACCTCTGCTCAGAAAGGCAATCAAAAACACCGAAGTATTTGCTCAGCGCTTTCGCCACTGTGCCAACCGCTCATTCATGGTGCTACGCAACTACAAAGGGCGTGAAATATCGATGCCCAGACAGCAACTAAGGACCTCTCAGGTACTAGAAGCAATCAATCAAGTTGATTCATTCCCAATGCTCGAGGAAGCTTATCGTGAGATTCTATATGATGCTTTTGACATTAGCAATGCTCAGCTCATACTGGATGAGATTGAAAGTGGAAAAAGAAGTATTGAATATCGGAATTATGCACCCGTGCCTTCTCCCTTTTCCCATTCCTTGATACTTTCTGGTCTTAGCGACATAGTCCTGATGGAAGACCGTTCTGCACTCCTGAGAGAGTTGCATGCCCAGGTCCTAGGGAGGGTGTTAGAACAGGGAGACGGAGACAAACCAAGATTTGAAAAAGAATTGATAGACAGTCACTTCAATGAAAAGAAACCGATTGTCGGTACGAAAGAAGGTGCGATTCAGGCTATTCGCCAGATCGGTGGAATCTATCTATTGAATGACAAAGGGAAATCAATCTACCGAATGTCTGACATAATCGCGACCGAAATGCAAGAATTATGCCACGAGATGATTGATGAAAAAATTGTTGAATCTGTCTGGACTGGAGAAAAAGAACCTCTCTATGTAACTCCCGAATTGATTCCCTACTACAGGACCGCCTATGGTTCTGACGAAAAATTATCGAAAGAAGCGGAAAAGGTCTACAATAAATTGAAGGGGCTGAAAGCTATCAAATCAAAAAAAATTAGTGATGAATTAGAAAGAAATTATCTTGTTTGCAGAATGGTAGATGGATTCATCAAACGGAAAATTGAGAAGAATGCATCATATGAAAAAGCACTGGATTACCTTATTACAAAACATATCGGTTTTGTTGGACCGAGAGCTGTAGAAGAGATCGCTCTTGAACTCAGATTACCAGAGGAAGTCATCAGCCAATCGCTTTATGATTTAGAAGAACAGGGTACTATTCAAGGTGGGAATTTTGTCCTGGGCCAAAGTACACCCCAATATTTGATGGCTGAAGATGTAATCTATCTAGAAGCACAATCGCATGGAGACATAGATGTCGTTCCTGACAGGATTCTAAGAGAGTTTATTGACTATAAACTATTCAAGAAGTTTTCAAGCTTACAAACGCTTTTTGATCAGCATAGTGACGTCGCCTCTCCAAGAACCGCATTTCATAGATTAGACAATCCTGATCTTGAGGAGTGGTGGGAGTGGAGAGATTCAGATGCGATATTACAGGGGAGGTTTTCAGGAGGAAAATTAAGGTACGTGCCTGCCAATAAAGTTGGGATGTACCAGGCCTTGTTCAGAAAGGAACCTGAGGGAAAAATACAAAGCCTGATTGTGGATATGCTCAAAAGAAGCCCACCAGTTACCAAAAGCGAAATAACTAAGGAACTGGAACTGAAACCCGAAATGGTACATGGGGCATTAAGGATCTTAGAAGAAAAACTGATGATTCACCGTTACAACCGAAATCGTAATCCCTGGACAACACACAATCGATACCGATTACTAACAGAATACGAATCTCCTGAAGAACCTGAAAAGAAACTGGTCATCGACCAATTACGGGGAATTGGCCCTCTTACTTTTGCCGAGTTAAGAAGGGAATGCGGAATGCCACTCAATGTCACAAGGAGTATTTTGAATCAGCTACAAGAAGAGAATATAGTTTCTAGACTAGTTGTCGTAGGAGCTACGCGTTTATTCACCTATTGCCTAACTGAGGAAGTTGAAAATATAAAAAAGACTGAGGAAAAAAAGGTGACGAGGGTTATTTCCTGGAGAGATCCACTCCTCACTCATGTCCGAAGAGAAATGTACGCCCAATATGGTGAAGCCTGGACACATCCGGTCGTATCTGGGGGAATGGTCGCAGGATATATGGAAGCCTGGGCCATGTCAGGGTTACTAGATATCAGAGAGGTAGTGTTGAATGAGGTTTTGGAAATTGAGGAGTTTCTAGACGCTTTGGATGAATTTGCAACATATCAAGAGAACTTTCACAGCAATATTATTAGAGTCAAAGCCTTTGCCGGTACACGAATAGAAGAACTCGACGCGACCATAATAAAGAAATTTGAAAGCAAGGGATATCAGAGAATAAGGGAATGGTTGGTCAAAGGCCCAGTTATTAATCAGTCCTACCAGAAACGAGAGATATACGGATACTTGCTTTGGAAACAGAGGATACACCCTGAAAGGAGATTCAGAAATGCAATGGAAGCATTCAATAAGATGGGGGGTATACGTTCAGAATATGAACTTTCCTTGAGAATTCAAGGACGTTTCTTCCATCCTCGGGATTACGGTAACGAAATGGAAATAGTACAAGGTGTGATGATTCCTGGTTACTCTACCTACTGTACCGTAAGAGATGCTATAATCTACCGTGATGCCAGAAACATAGTTTCAGAACCCGAGGATAGAAGGCTTTTAGCTCTGGCAATAGATTCCAAAGGCTTGCCACGTGAGGAACTCTATAGAAGAAGTGGTATGGATCCGGACTCGTTCAAACGATCTCTGAGCCGATTGTACCAGTCCCTTAATCTGGTACGAACTACAAGAGGAAATTATCGCACTTTACCAGTCAATCGAATTTACGAGGCTGATGAGGCCAAACTCAAGGTTGTCAAGAGACTGATATTATCCTTTGGAATTATCTCTGCGGAGGACCTTGGAATGCTGCTGAAGGGCGAGATTCCAATGGCTGAACTAAGAAAAATACTTTCAGGACTGGAAGAAGAAGGAATTCTGGTGAAAGGATTTTTGAAGGAAGGAAGTGAGACCTTGTACTGGATCATAAGTGAGGATCTGGAAAGAGTCAAAGGGCACCTTTTCCAAGGCAGTTTTGTTCTTACACAAGCTGACCGGCTATCGCATTATCTGAGTCAGGAGGCAAAACAAAAATTTGGATTGGGAGCCTGTAACGTGATTTTCAGTTCAACTCGAATGACTGGTGCCTTCAAGATGTCAAAGAGAGGAAAAGATGTTGTGATTACTGAATTTAAGGGTGGGAACCAGGAAAGGCACGTCATAGAGGCATGGTGCAGGCAATGGAGAATGAATCTTGAATGGGAACTTAAGTCCGACGAAAAAGTGGAAATCTAAAGAAATTCACGGTAGACTGAATCTGGTAGTCGGGTATGTATGTTGTAAACCTGATCCTTGGATAGAATGTTATTCTCGAGAGCCTTGTGTGTTTTACGAGGTACGGTCTTGGGCCCCATTACAGCACCTGGTCTCTGTGGATCATCCAGATAATCAGTTTCCAGCATAAATTCGGATTTGGCCGCAATTTCAATATTGGTTGAAGAGGAGATAAGAGAAACCACGATTCCATGTGGGTCTTCAAGCGCACTCGGCCCACCATAGTGTTTGACTAGACGGGACTTAGGAAATTTAGCATTGGAAGCAATCCGAGATAAGTCGGCCATAACTTCAGGGGTAGCGGATTCGGTGTGAAGAACTACCGCAGCATCGACCTCCTTGGCCCTTGATAGAGACTCAGTCAGAACCTCATTTGCCAAATCCCAAACTGTAGGTTCGACTTCGAAGTGGGGGCGACCTAACTCACCTAATCCAACCGTTTTTTTCTCATCAACAAGAGATGTACAATAATCCACGGCCTCGAAATAAATCTCCGAGGCTTGTGAAGATGAATTGAATTCAAGAAGTTTGAGCAATTCGATCGGGTGAGGTGCTGCAACCACTGCTACCTTGGCACCTGTTTCTCTGGCCTTCTCTGCCAATTTTAGAGTCGTTTTAACTTGGCTTTGAAAACTATCTATCTTTTTCCAGGAACCATATGGTTTATGGACCAACACTAAACGAGTTCCTCCAGCCTTAATGAAATCCTTAACTGCCAATTCCTTTCTACCAGATGGATCCAAATGAAAATGGTTGTCGGTTATCTCCACGTTTTTGTAAGATAGATAGGCACGTATAGGCTTTACTCATTTACCAGCACAAAATTTATATCGTGCGTTGGCTAGAACTAAACCTGATATGACTGGGGTAAGAACTCTAACTTTAGTGACTTTGCTGATTAGTATCAGCTTTTTTCTGGGTGAAGCTGCGGCTGATGAACCTGAATTTGAATTCCGGTTTGATGACCCTAGTGATGGCTCTGGAAATATAGATGCCAATAGCACTATAGACCTCAAAGTAGAGATAGAGAATCTCTTTACTGATCCTAAAGAATTCCAGCTAGATATCACCAATGACGGCGATTTACAGAGCAGCGGATTGAGGACTTGGTGGAGCCATGATGGGCAAACCTCAATAGGATCTGAATCCACGAATTTAGCATCCGTCAATGTAGGTGATAATGGAACTGTAGAAGGAATAACTGTAACTATTCGAGCCACGGAAAATGCATTGTATGGGGAGTACAATGTAGACCTCAGGTGCAGAGACAACGATGAGAATGATCCGGAAACAACAGAACAGACCATCCAGCTTACTGTAAATGTGAACGAGAAAGCTGAAGTTTCTCTAGTGATTGCCGAAAGTGGATCAAGTGAGGGGTCTGTAGATGTAGGTGGGGAAAAAACTTATCAGGTCCAAGTCAATAATGATGGTAATCGGCAAGATACAATCAGCCTTGCGATTTCTTCGAATGACTGGGATTCCAGTTTTAGTGAAAACTCGGTTACAATAGATCCATTCTCAAATCAGATAGTTACTTTGACTGTTAGCTCGGTGAGCAGTGTAAATTATGGCGAAAGTGATGAATTGACCATTACTGCAACTTCAGAAAATTCAAATGATGCCACCGACACATTGGATCTGAACACTTACGTCAGAGTCTACTACGGGCTCGGGTTGGACGCAGTCTCACAAAGTGGATCTGGAGAGCCTGGATTGACTATTACATTCAACTTTAGAATACTGAACAAATGGTCTGAGAGCGTCAATTACGAAATTGTCAAGAAAGATTGGTATCGTGGAACCCCTGGTAATCCACCTGATCAAGGCTGGTCATTCACAGATGGAACTGGAACTCTGGACGCTTTTGAAGAACTTACAACTTCCAGCTCATCCAGTGCTAAGGTAACAATCTCTTCCAGTGCTGATGCAGGAGAGGTAGTGACCATCATTGTACAGGCCAAGGTTACTGATGACAGTGACAATGTAGGTATTATAGAACTGGAGATCGAAGTTCGAGTTGAAGGCGAATACAACGTACAGCTAATCGTTCCTGGAAGTGACCAGATAGACTTGCCTGCAGGGCAGGCCTTTAGTCTTTCCTCTTATACAGATGAACGCGATGAAGATAATAAACTGAAAAGGATTATCACGCTGAAAAACCTTGCCAAGGTAAATGATCTAGTTACATTAACTGCTATATTCTTACCTGGGCAAGGAGCAGACTGGACACTGATTGTCCCGGATCCGATTACCATTGTAGCCTCTGGAGAAGAACCTCTTTACATAAGTGTGACCGCCCCGGACAGTGCTGCCGGTGATCAGGCTACTCTGACAATAAGAGCTGAATCAGGAGGTGATCCTTCGGTCTTTGACGAAACGACACTAACCTTCAGGGTTGAGACTATCGCAACTGCCTCAGGACCTGAAACCGACCAACTATCTGAGGAAAGTGATTTTCCTGTTGATCCCATCTGGTTAGTTTCCATAGTCCTGATAATCGGATTGGGAAGTGCAGCAGTATTCGGTTTACAACAAAAATCAAAAGGTGCATTTGGCGGTTCTGAGGAGAACGTGGATGATTTCAGTGATGAATGGGCCGGTATGGAAAATCAGACTCCACCTAGTACTGCTGCAGTTCCCCAAACTGCTCCGCCACCCGTTGCTGCGCCACCCCCTCAACCCCAAGCACCTCCTCCACCGGCTGCGGCTCCACCGCAACCTCAGGCTCCTCCAAGTACTGCTGCAATTCCAGATACTGCTCCTCCACCACAACCTCAGGCTCCTCCACCTACTGCCGCACCAGCAGCTCCAATGATTCTAACTGTGACCGTCCCGGATGGCGTGATGGCTGGGCAACAGATACAGATTAAGGCGCCTACAGGACAATTAGTGAACGTCAAGGTCCCAGAGGGCTGTGGACCCGGATCACAGTTCAAAATACAGATTTAAGCAGGCGTGGTCTAGCCTGGTATGACTAGGGGTTTCCAACCCCTCAACCTGGGTTCAAATCCCGGCGCCTGCACCAAATTTCTGTTCAGGCAATACTTTTTGTATTGCCTAAATTTACCAATACATGAACAAAGTCGCCACATTGGGGCTAGCTTTCCTACTAATTTTCAGCGGATGTTTGGGTTTTGGTGAAGATGATACGCCAGAACAAGAAGAGAAAGATACTATTGAACCTGTAGGAGAAAACGACCTAGAAGGTTTAGAAAATGACGTAAATCTACTTACTTCAAGATTAGATGCAGAAGAAGCCAAACTGGCTTTACTGGAGACTAAAGTCAGTGGAATGACTGATTCTCCAGATGCACTCGAGGCCTTAGGATGCAGAGAAGATGAAATTGCTAGATACACTGGTGATGAATGGGTCTGTTCTGAAGATACAGACACTACTCTGAATGGGGATGAAGTCTGGAATATCGTGTCTGGTGATTTTGATAACGTCAATAGCGAACTAGATGACGCATGGAACGACATAGATTCGTTGTGGAGTGATTTGGAATACATACAAAATAACATGTGGAACACAACGGACGAACTGTATGATGAAATGCACAGCACTAACGATGAAATCTATGACGACATAAATGAGATTTATTATTCTATAAATGAATTGAATAATACTATTTGGTACATAGGTTATGAAATTGATGATTTGAATTCACAGGTAGATGACATTTGGGATGCTATTTATGATATGCAATGGGAAATGAGCAACATGTCCTACGACATGGAAGAAATGTCCTATGATATGGAAGAAATGCAGGATCGAATTAATGAATTGGAAAACCTGACTTCCTGTCAATTAGTTCCTTACGGTAATTGTGCAGGTGCAGACCTGAGTAGCCAGAACTTGTCCGGATTATACTTAACGGGCATCAATTTACTAGATACAGACCTCAGTTATGCTGACCTGACCAATGCAGACCTCAGTTATGCTGACTTGACTGGTGCAGGCCTCTTTCAGGCTGACCTGACCAATGCAATCCTCAGTTATGCTGATTTGGCTGGTGCATTCCTCTTTCAGGCTAACCTGACTGACGCTAACGTCTATGGGGCTGACCTGACTGGTGCATACCTCATTAATGCTGACCTGACCAATGCCTACCTCCATGCAACTGACCTGACCGATGCAGACCTCTCTAATGCTGACCTGACTAACGCATCCTTCCATAATGCTGTTCTATCTGGTGCAGACGCCAGTTATGCTGATTTAACGGGTGCAATCTTTCACAGGGCTGACATGAGAGGTATAATCCTCTATCAGGTTGACATGACCACGGTTCCAGATACCGGAGTAAGTGCCCTTTTCTATCTTTGTGACATGACTAACGCAAATTTCCACAGTGCTAACCTGACTGACGCAATGCTCACTGCTTCTGTCCTGACTCACGCATCCTTCTATGATGCTGACCTGACCAATGCCTACCTAGGATTTGCCAACCTGTACAATGCCGACATGAGATATGCCAACCTGACCAATGCAGACCTGAGATGGGCTGACCTGACTAATGCAGATCTGACCAATGCAGACCTCTATGGAGCTGACCTGACTGATGCAGATCTGACCAATGCAGACCTCTATGGGGCTGACTTGACTGGTGCAGACCTCTCTGAGGCTGACCTGACTGGTGCAGACCTCACTTATGCTGACCTGACCAATGCAGACCTCAGTTATGCTGACATGACTGGTGCAATCCTCTATTATGCTGACCTGACTGGTGCATACCTCACTTATGCTGACCTGACTGACGCAGCCCTCTATTGGTCTAACCTGACTGACGCAGACCTCCGTTATACTGACCTTAAGTTCGCACACTTTTCAGGTGCTACAGTAACTGATGCCGATTTCACCGGTTCATACTGGCATCAAACAATGTGGACTGATGGTGTAAGATACGATTCTGATCAATCTGGTGATGATGAAGGCTAAACTAAACAATATATACAGGCTCTAAATCGAGAGCTGTCTGACGGCCATAGCGGTGGTGATCACCCGTTCCCATTCCGAACACGGAAGTTAAGCCCACCCGCGTATTCGATGGTACTGTGGTACGAGAGTCCACGGAAACTCGAGTACGCCGTCAACTTTTTTCAAGATAACTTCCATATAGACGTACCAAATGAATATTGAAACATGGATGCAAAAGAAATAACTGATGCATTAGCCACGGTAACTGATTCTTATTTCAAAAAAGATATTATTTCACTAGGATATGTCAAGGGAATGACTATTGGAAAAGATACCTTAAGATTCTCTCTAAGATTACCTGCACCTCTAATGCCAGGCCATGAAATTATTGCTCAAAAGTGTAGAGAAGCTCTAAAAGATGTCAAGGATATTGGGGAGATTGAGATAAAGAAGGACTGGGAAGTCCAGAGATTACCCTCGTTGAATGCACCAAGTACACCTAATTCTCTAAAAAACGTAAAAAATATTATTGCAATTGCATCTGGAAAAGGTGGAGTTGGAAAATCTACAGTTACTGTATGTATAGCTGAAGCATTTGCTAAAGCTGGTGCAAAAGTTGGTATTTTAGATATTGATGTTTATGGACCAAGTATTCCTAACATGGTTGGTCTTGGCGATCACCAAATGGGAGGTTCACAGCAAGGAGTTCTAGAACCTGTCGAAGCACATGGAATGAAAATAATGTCTATGGGTTTCCTAGCAAACAAAGATACTCCCGTTGTGTGGAGAGGACCTATTGCATCACAATTAGTTCAACAATTTTTAGGAGCTGTAGATTGGGGAGACTTAGATTACTTGTTTGTTGATATGCCTCCAGGTACTGGAGATATTCAGCTCACTCTTTCACAATCAGTTCCATTAACTGGAGCTGTTATTGTAACAACTCCACAAGAAATTGCACATACTATTGCTGAAAAAGGATTGCGTATGTTCCAACAAGTCAAAATACCAATATTAGGAATTGTTGAAAACATGACTGGTTTCACACCTCCGGGATCAGATGAAGTCTACCATATCTTTGGAGAAGGAGGAGGAACATCGGCCGCAGAAGAGTTTGATTTGCCTTTATTAGGTCAAATTTCACTAAGGCAAGAACTTCGAGAAGCTATGGATACTGGAAAATTTGTCGAAGATGAAAATATCAAATCTATTGCCTCTTTGATCGCAGTTGAAGCAATGATGATTGTTACAAATGAAGAATTATCTCCATTTTCACCACAAGAAATAAATTTAGCAAACGATGGTAAAACTTTAGTTATCAAATGGCAAGATAATGTTGAACATATCATTTCAGCTTTTAATGTACGATTCAAGTGCCCTTGTGCCCATTGTGTCGATGAAATTACCGGCGTGCAATTAATTAAAGAAGAAGAGATTCCGCCAAATGTGAAAATTTTAGAATCGGTACCGGTTGGAAGATATGGTGTGAAATTTGCCTTCGATGATCCAAGCCCTGGAGCTAATTCAGGAATATACACATTTACATTCCTTAGACAACTTGGAGAGGAAGCTGTAGAAAACGCCTCCTTTAATGTTTAAATATAACAAATCTTTATTAATCAGCATAGAGGTAAACAATCATGTTAGCACAGAAGATTCGAATACGTGGTGAGCCAACGGCCGATCCACAGAAATGTAGGTTTGTTCTAGATGGTGAAGTACTTTCAAGAGCTTCAGTATCTTTCAATCGCGAATCAAACACGGATAATTCACCTTTAGCTAAGAAACTTTTGGACTTGCCATATATTGCTCAAGTCAATATTGCTGGACAGGTTGTCACATTAACTGGAGACAATGTAGAAAGCTGGCCCGCTATCGGTAAAGAAATTGGTATTGTAATTAGAGATCAAATGGAAAGTGGAGAAGCTCCAGTAACTGAAGTTGCAATGGATACTGGTAATAGTGAATTATTTGACAAAGTAAACGAATTAATTAAGAATGATGTAAATCCAAGCATTGCATCACATGGTGGTGTAATTACTCTTAACAATGTTTCTGATGGAAAGGCATACGTAACTATGGGTGGTGGATGTCAAGGATGTAGTGCCTCAAGTGTTACTTTGAAACAAGGTGTTGAATCGTATATTATAGCAAAAGTTGATGAAATAAATGAAATTGTTGATATGACTAATCATGACGAAGGTGTAAATCCATATTATACGGAACCCCTCCCTCAACAATCCACTGGCGGTAGTTGTGGATGTAGTAGTGGCGGTAGCTGTGGTTGTAGTAGCGGTAGTAGTTCAAAGGATAGCCAAAATCAGGGCAGTAGTTGCGGTTGTAGCCATTAAATTTAACTAACAATCAGTTTTAATACTTGTATTATATTACCATAAAATCTTTACAAGGTAGCATGGCTGAGGAGACTGATTCTGAAAGTGATTCCAAAGAGGAAAGCATTGATGAAAATGTGGAATCTAAGGATGAGGATTCAGAAAAAATAGATACTGAGACCAAAGAATCCGATGAAGAAGAATTGGCACCAATAGATTATACCACAAAATTAGGCGTAGAAGAAGAGAAAGAACCTGTGGATCCTCTCATTAAGAGAAAGATAAAGGACACTATCCGCTATCTGGATGGGAAGAGTCGTTCTGTAGTTATCAGTGCTCTCATTATTTTTATTATTAGTATCTTCAATTTCATTGCCTGGAACTTCACTGAATTGGAGGTTCTGAAGTATGTGGGAACCGCACTGGCTATTTTTCTGCTGACGGCCTGTGGTCTGGGCATTCTAATCTCATTTAATGTCCATAATATCGAAATCAAGAAAAATGCCGATGTCAGGACGTCAGGACTTATACTATCGATAGGGAGTGTTCTAATCACTCTGTTCTTCATAGTTTACGAGATTCGTGAAAATTCGTGCCTGACGGAATACACCGAGATAAGTTGTGATGGTGATATCTCACTCAGGGCTGTAACCACAATTGCAGTTTACGCCGGGAGTCTGGGAATAGTTATGTTGATCTATGGCCTCGGACTTCTGGAAAGAGGGCTGGTACCCTATGCTCTAGCCATTGCCTTTGGTGGGTCACTAATACTAACCATTGTCCTTTTGATGTCAGTCTTTAATTGGATTGAAGAATCGGTTTGGCTACTTCTAATACCTTTGTTGTTTCTTGGAATGGGGCTTGCAGGTCTACACCATAGAAGATACCAATTGGCAGGTTTTGTGATCGGATGTTATATTGCAGGTCTGGCAGGAATTGGATGGTTGATTGAACCCAGTCTAGCTTCAGGTGGATTCATTGGGGGTGGACTGCCAATGACAGGCTCTGGCCTTCTTTTCATTCTGAGGAGAACCGATCGAGAAGCAAGGGAAAGAATGCTAGAGGAAGCTCAGGAATTTCTTGATACTGGATATCCCAGCCGTTCACTGGAAGTGGCTGGAAGATTAATCAGAAGAGCTCAGCGGGACGGTGTTTTGATGCAAGATTCAAGGATGTGGCTTAGTAAGGCCAGAGCACTGACTGGGCACAGAGAGTACACCAGATCTATAACATACTATTCTATGGCACTGGAAATTGACCCACACAACGAGAATCATTGGTTTGAAAAAGGGAATTTGCATCGTAAACTTCGGCAATGGGACGATGCCGAGGAGTGTTTCCAGAATTCGACCGAGATAAGTTACACTTTCGGAGACGCATGGTTGAGACTAGGGCAGATAAAAGAACGACTTGAGAAGATGGAGGACGCGGAGGAAGCCTATCTTATTGCCCTAGAACTAGAAAGTAATCACGGACTTGCATATCTTGGATTGGGAAGGGTCCAGTCCAAACTTGGAAGAGTCAAAGAAGCCTTGAAATCGGTTGAAAAATCGATTGCCCTGATGGAAGAGGACTTTCGTCCCTATATGGTCAGAGGTGACATTTACTTTAGTTTAGGAGACTACGAAAGAGCAGATTCCAAAGGTTATTCAAAGGCCGTCAATATCAGACCCGATTTTAAGAGAGGATGGAGAAAACTGACCAATGTTTACCGTGCTCAAGACAAGCGTGAATTGTTGATTATGGCACTATCTCGGATTCTGGACATTGATTCAGAGGATGAAGGTGCTTTGTGGGAAAGGGCTGAGGCTCATCATGATTCTAAGAAACTTGGTGACGCAATGGGAGATCTCCATAAACTTCTGGCATTGAATCCTGGAAACCAGAAAGCCCGGAAATTCAAGGCCCGAATCCTGGAAAAGCTGGATACCAAGGAGTGGAACTGATGTTCAAATTGAGAATTCGGAATCTGAATGAGACCTATGGTGGAGGTAAGGAAAACTTAGCCGCAGATTTTCTGCAAGCCATAGGGTTTTTAGGAACTGATGGGCCTAGGTCAAGGGAAACCAAAAGAGCAAAGACAGGGATTCGACTCTTCACCAAATGTTTGATTCCGGAACCCACGCATTCATGGACGACCTCGGACATTGCAACTGAACTAGGTGTTCCCTTACAGGGCATCTACAGACATTTACAGTGGCTACGTGAAGCAGGATTTCTGACGGAGGATTTTCCAGGGAAGGCGGAGGACCCAAAGAAAGTCAGACTATGGCACTATGACCTGCAAAAGGCATGGGCAGGTGTGGAGAACAGGGCCAGAATCTGTCTTGACACTTATCGGAAGATAGTAAGCAACCTGAATCAGACCTTAAAGGAGGCCAAGGAGACTGTACCTGAAGGTATGATGATTCTGGAGAAGGACGAATCCTTTGGGATAGATATCAGGGAAATTAGAATGGAAACCGATCAGAACTACGAATTAGAATTGGGTGCTCTGGGAAGAGGGATTGGACTGTTCTCAAATCACCACTATCCATACCGTGAATCAATGCCTTACAAGATAATTGATGAATGTTTTTTCCAGAGGCCTGATAGGGCCTGGACGGCGGAAGAGATTGCAGCCTGGATAGAGACAACCAGACCCACCGCGTATCGTCACTTAAATCGGCTTATTTCTCTGGGATTTATAGAACGCTGCAGAGCCGAAGATGGTGGACCGCCCACAAGTGCATTCCACTTGCGCTACAGTTCACTGAAAAAAGGATGGGCCAAAATAGAGACGCAAATCGAACTGGTACTGGACAAATACCGAAAAACAATCAAACTACTCGCGGAGAATTAATGAACCCTAATCATCCAGCCAACAATGTTGAACGTAAGGGTAATTATCTAGAAGGCAAGAACGTCTGGGTAGGAGTGACGGGGTCAGTATCCTGTGTGGAAACCGTTGGAATCATACGTGAACTGCTGAGATATGGGGCTAGGGTAACTGTAGTTGCCAATCGGGCGGCTCTGGAACTGGTCGGTGAGAAATCACTCGAATTCGCCTGTGGAAAACCCATAATCAAAGAGATTACGGGACAAGTTGAACATGTTATCGCAGGACACGAAGCTAATTTGTTAATGATCACTCCCTGTTGTGCAACCAGTCTTGGAAAGATGGTGAATGGAATCGGTGACAACCCGCCCATGCTGGTAGCGTTGACCTGTATTGGGGCCAAGACACCTATGATTGTAGCACCAGCAATGGACAAGAATATGTCAAATTCGGATATTATCCAGAAAAACATAAAGGTTGTCAAGAAATTCGCGAATGTGATTGAACCGGTGATGATTGAAGGAAAGGCCAAGTTGCCTTCCAAGGAAAGACTGGTAGCTGAGGCATGTAATATGGCCGGCCCCAAGACGCTGAATCGAAAGAAGGTTCTGATCATAGGTGGGGGCAGTAGTGAGCCTATTGATGAGGTGAGAGTAGTCAGCAACAGATCAAGCGGAAGGATGGCCATTGCTTTGGCCGAATCAGCTTTTGCAATGGGGGCTGATGTCGACTTGTGGTTGGGTAATGCCAACTATGAATGCGGAAACTGGATCAAGACCACACGCTTCGAAGCTCTTTCAAAATTAAAGGGCCTAGTGAAGAGTATGAAGCGTTACGACGCAGTTATCGTGCCTGCTGCACTATCTGATTTCATACCTGAACAAGCCAAGGGAAAATTGGATTCGGCAAAACCAATAACTCTAAAAATGAAGAATGTACCAAAGATAATCAATAGCATCCGAAAGAAACATAAGGGGCTATTGTATGTTTTCAAACTGGGAGCCCGGATTAGCGAAAAAGAATTACTGGCAAAGGCTAGGGTCTTGTTGAAAAATGCGAACTGTGTTATAGCCAATCATTCAAAGTCAATGGGATCGGATAAATGCAAGGTTGCGATTGTTGACAAGAAAAATACCGAGTGGAACTCCGGTAGCAAGGTAGAAATTTCGAATAAGATACTGGATAAGATTGCGTCAGAACTAAATTAAGTCTTGTAATCCTGTAATTTCTTGATGTTTATCTTCAACAAGGGCCGTTTTTTCTTGGTGAATGGTTGCCCATTTGCATCTACCTCGGGTAACGGTTGGATAAGTTCATGGTCCTGTAATAATTCTATTATGGCTGCACCATGGTAAGTAGCCTGTCTAGGTTTCAGTCCAAATTCACGAATGAGGTGCCTTTCAATGACACGTCTAGCAGTGGTGGCATGACCTGGATAGTAAGTTTCCTTCAACAGTTCAACAATGGACTTGAATCGCTCTTTTAGGGCCCTATCCTTTTCTTTCTGAATCTTTATTCTTTCTTCTTCCTGAATCTTTATTCTTTCTTCTTCCTGTAATCTTTCCTTTTCTTTCAAAATTACCTCTATAACTGTCTATTCAGCTGAAAGGTCTCGTAATAAGTATATGCCCTGATTAATGCTAAAACCCCCTCTCAAAGTGACAATGGCAAGCCGAGGTCGCTTAGCCCGGTATAGCGCGGGCCTGGAAAGCCCGTGGGAGCAATCCCTCGCGAGTTCAAATCTCGCCCTCGGCGCCAAAATACCATCAGACGACATGCTGTTTGACTTTGCACGTCGTTTTGGGCTCATATGTCCCTATTTTGGAGGGGGTCAAAAAGGGGTGGGTGAAATTACATTAAGTCCACATAGTGTGAAACAAATATGTGTAGTAAAGCAACCTGTCGGAGATGTCAAAAAGCAACTTGGACAGGATGTGGCCAGCATATCGAAATGGTACTTAGAGGAATACCAAAGAATCAACGATGTCATTGTGAAAAACCAGATATTGGTGGCTTCTTTTATTGGCTATTTGGGAGATAATATATCAATTTCCGAAAATTTGTAGACAGGAAAAAATATCATCTACGTATTTCATAACCTTTACTTTCTAGCCACTCGTTATATTTCTTTAGAGATACTTCGCTTTGTAAAAGATATTTCATAAACAGTTCTAATTTCACAATTCTTTTTTCAAGCCCATACCTCTCTTTTGCAGCCATTACGAAACCGTCAACATCTTTACCACTCATTATTTTACACAACCTTTAGATTATATATCAATTTCCGAAAATTTGTAGACAGCCTACCAACAATACCAAGGGGGTGCCCCCTCTACATGGAAGGGGGGGTTAGATTTCTATCTCGCCCTCGGTGCCATCCTCAACTGAACCATAGACCGTAACTCCTACAATTGAGCCCAATATCAAACACATACCCAAGAATTGCTGAATAGAAGGTAATTCTGATAGCAGTATAACTCCCCACACTATTGTTAAAACGGGTTGGAGAAGAAGGACAAATGAAGTATGTGCTGCTGGCAATCTAGGTAATGAATAAGATATTGCTAACCATCCAAAGACTTGGCCCACAATAGCTAGTGAAAGGATCCAACCATGGCCTGGCCATGTAGGTTGGAAATCAATTGGCTCGATATGTAAAGCTTGCAGGGGCAAGATACTAAGAACTAAAAGTCCAAAAACACAACCTGCTGTAGAATCGAATTGTAGATTCGTTGCAGGCGCAAGTTCTCTATTGGCAAATCGGTATATAATTAAAAAACCCGAGTAAAAAACGGCGGCAGTAATGCCAGCAATAACACCTCTAACTGGATTTGATCCATAAGGTTCGTCGTCCCATATACCCGATATTAATAACAAACCGAGCATTACAATAGGTAAGGCAATTAGAATGGAGAGATTTGGCTTCTCACCGAATAGCCACCAACTCATCAATGTCACTATAAGAACCTGAGAATTGCCAATTAGTGTTGAAATGCCCGCACCTATCCAGTCAACTGAACTATGGTATGCTACAAAATCAAGAGCAAAGACGATTCCTGCTCCAATCGCAATCAGTCTCGTGTTGAAGGTCCGGTTATCATCTATACCTCGGAACCAGATAATCAAAGCAAGGAAGGGGAGAGCATAGATCATTCTGAAAAAAGCCCCACTTAGTGGATTTAGACCAGAAACGCTATACAATATTGGAGCAAAAGAAATTGCAAGGGCGCCCACAAGAGCGATTAACATCGTTCTCTTCAACTCACTGGTAGACATCATCTTGTTCAACCTGACGGTTAATTAAATGGTGCTCCCGCCGGGATTTGAACCCGGGTATTCGGCTCGAAAGGCCGAGATGATGGGCCGGACTACACCACGGGAGCTTGTGTGTCCAGCTTAGAGGGCTGGAATTTAACGTTATTGTGAAATTGGTCAGGCTTCGAATGAATTCAGCTTGGCCTTAAGCCCAGCAATCTGTCGCTGGAAATTCGTCTGTTGAATCTCCAATTCGGCCTGATAACGTGTCTGAGAGGCTTCTAGAGCCTCATAGTTCTCGGATTTGACCTTGCTCAATTGGATTTCGTGTATCTCTTTTTGTTCCTCCAGTTGTGATTCTAGATCCTTTATTTTCTGTTTCAGGGTCTCTACCTCGTCCATCATAGCCTAGGATTATGCCACTGTTTAAACTGTTAGTCACATAACTATCTTAATCCACCTCGTATGGATTTGAATGATGTGGAGAGATCCATCACTCAAGAATCAAACTTTTCAAGTAAGACACGTAATGTCTGATGGATGGGGAGAACCTGTTCAGATAAATCGAAGGCCTCATAGCAAAATGGCCTTCTCGGATTATGAAAAGGAACAACTCAGAGAATCAATTGGCTTCCTGACACTAGCCTTTGCTCTGGCTCTGAGCAATGGGCTATTCGTCGTAATAGATGAGCCAAGTATTCTGATTACAACCTTGCCACTTGCCTTTGCAGCGGTGATGACTGGATTTCTACTACACGAATTAGCACACAAATGGATGGCGCAACAGTATGGTTGCTGGGCAGAATACAGAGGCAACAAGAATGGATTGTACTTTGCTCTGGCCATGTCTGCATTCGGTTTTCTTTTAGCGGCACCTGGTGCAGTAATGGTGTCTGGAAGGATAACGGACCGACAGAATGGTATTATCGCCGCTGTGGGGCCCTTAACAAATATCGCTATTGCCATTGTAGCCTTACCAATCTATATTTTCACTGCTGGTCTCGATTGGCCGATATCCTTGCTTGGGGAATTAGCAAGATTCATAATTGTAATAAATCTTATACTAGGAGGATTCAACATGATACCCGTACAACCTCTGGATGGATCCAAGGTCATAATGTGGAGCAAACCAGCATATCTGGGCATAATTGCAGCAATCTTTGCACTGGCGATGGTCTATTGGAATAGTCCGGTCCTAGGATGAACTCCACTTGGTTACTCTATGACGCGTCATGCCTCTTCTGTACTTCAGGGGCTCACACTTTCAAACCATCTCTGGAAAAGAGGGATTGCAGAATCAGGCCCTTGCAGAATCACACCGTGATGAAATTACTGAATATCAAAAAAGGCGATTACCTACCCGAGATGAAGGTCATAGGGAACAATCGAAAAGTATACGGGGGTGCCAAGGCGGTGGTCTATCTGAGCCGGAAAATATGGTGGGCCAAACCCATCTGGGCTCTTTCACACCTGCCTCTAATTATGAACATTCTGGACTATATCTATGAGCAAATGGCAAAAAAAAGATACTGTCATGGGGTCTGTGAGATATAGATGAGATTTGGACCGTTGATAGCTGTTCTATTTGCCTTTTTCCTGATTGCAATCTACCCCTACTATGCAGAAGATGATGAGCCTCCAATGTTCATTATCTCCGATGACGATGGAGATGGGGTAACTAACGACAGGGACAAGTGCCCAGAAGAAGACGCGAGCGAGAGGGACATTGATGAGGACGGATGTCTAGATTCGGAGATTACGAAAGAAGAAGTTGATTACATTGAAAGAATAGCCAAATTCAATCTTGGACAATACATCCTGTTTGCCGCATTGTCATTACTTGGGACTGCAATCTATTGGGAAAGGGAAAAGCTGAGAGCCGTACTCTATGAAGATGAAGATCTTGATTTCAGCAAACTTACTGAACAAGAAAGATCCGGAGATATAGAAGAGGATACTGATTATGCTGAATTAGGTAAGGACAAGGAATACAATATCCAAACTGAATCATCCCCTGGTAGCTTTAGTTTTTCATTCAGCAAACTTACCGAGGAAGCTAACCTTGGGACCCAGATAATTTGTGTTGCTTACATAGTCCTGCTTTTTGCTGCATTGGGTTATGTGGGTGAATTTTCCTGGTTTGATGTAGAAGGGGTTCAAAATGATGTTCCAGGGGGGGGTTATCGGGACGATGCATACGAATCGTACTTTGAGGTCAGACACTACTCTGAGCATCTGGACTTTGAGATTTCCAGTCCCTCATTATTGTATAAATATGATATTGAGAGTCAACAAAGTATAAGCTACGAAAGTTCGCGTTGTACTGACGAAATTGATGAATTCTATAATTGTGACTATAGGCAGTCCTTGTTTGGTACTGTAAATACTCTACTCTCAGTCTCGCTCTTTCTATC